>SCQH01000045.1 GCA_004321925.1 Nitrospirota bacterium
GCAGAAGGTTCGGCCTTCATTTCTGAAACGATCTCCGGGGACAGGATATGGCAGGCGATAGAAGCTTTAAACGCCCTCATGCAGAAGATGGCACTCTACCTGCGCAGGTCCGAGACCATGACGATGGAAAGTATGGTCAAACTCGGCGGCATCGTCTCAACGGTCGATGATGTGCATCTGCATCTGGAGGAAATGGAGCAGATAGCACGGACACTGCGGGTTCTCGGCCTTTCGACCGCTTTACAGAGCGCTGCCTTGAGAAGGACCGGGAGCGAAGGAAAGGTCCTCGGTTCTGACATCAAGACCCTCTCCTTTGTGGTCCAGGAGAAGTCCCAGAACATCGGCGGCAATGTCGCGGCCCTGGTCACCTTCATCCAGACCACCCTTGCCCGTCTCAAACTTCTTGAAGAAAGCCAGCAGAAAAAGGCATCGGTCGTGCTCAAGGCGACCATGGCAGGCATTAATGCACTCATTGCAAAGCACCGGCTTGCCACCACCACCTCGCGTGACATATCCGCTGCTGCTGAGAATATATCCAAAAGCATCGGCAATGTGGTGTCCTCACAACAGTTTCACGACATCACCCGCCAGCAGTTCGAGGCGATCAGAAATGCCTTTGCGACAATGTCGGCTGCCCTTCTGGCCCATCCCGGCCTCCGGAACGAATTGCCGGGGGCTCCCGGGACCGGTCAGGACCGGATGCGGGAAGCGGCGCACCTCTGCTTTTCACAGGCGGCTGCGCTTTCAGAGACCCGCAGGATCTTCATCACTGCGGTCGAAACCATCATAGGAAATCTTAAGGCCATTGCCGGGGCCGTGCGGGATATGAACAGGAAGACCGACCTGCTGACCGGTCGTGACAGTTCGTCCGGATCTTTTCTCGCCGGGCTGGGGGGCACCCTCTCCTCAGTCATGTCGACCCTTGCCGCCCTATCCGAGGATATCACAACCAAAAAAGAGCTCGCCGAGGCGGTAACCTATATCTGGAGGACGACGACCGAAATGGCCGGCTTCATCAGGGAGATCGAAGACATAGGCGACGAGGTCGACCTGATCGCCTTTAATGCCGCCGTGAAGGCAAGCATGCTCGGAGAAGAGGGAAAACCGCTCGTCGTGATCGCAGAATGGATACAGCGCGTCTCCTTCGAAACACAAAAACATACGAACGCCGTATCCGAGATGCTGAACTCGGTCACCCGGTATACCGCTGAACTGTCGGGAAAAATTGACGACAGCTTTACCTCGGGAGGCTCTGAGGTAAAAGAGATGTCCGACACGCTTCAGTCCCAGGTGGGATTACTCTCAAAAGCGAACAGGGAAATTCAAAAGACGAATACGGAGATCGAAGCCGTCAGCAGCACCCTTGCAGATGACATCGAGGCGGCAGCGGAAAAGATAACGGTCTACACCCTGGTGGATTCCTCGGTCACCCGGATCCTTACTCTCCTTGAAGCTAATCTGGCCAGGATAAGGATGGCGGTACCCGAGATAACGCAAGCGGCCTATGGCGACGGCGATGCCGCTACCCCGTTGCAGGGCGAGGGAGGTCTTCCGGCGGAAGGTCCCGGGGCGCCGGAGACAGGATCCGCCCGGGAAGCGGAAAAGGAATTCGGAGAGAATATCGAACTGTTTTGAATCGGTAGAAGGAGGCAGGAAGATGGGTGAATACAGAATGAGCGAGTCGGAGATACCGGGGACACTGATCATATCGGGATCACTGGGCATCGAAAACTCGGCACGTATCAAGGAGGCCCTGATGGAGGTCCTTGAGAGGTCTGAGCATATCGTGCTGAAGCTTGAGAAGGACTCCTCCGTGGACCTGTCTTTCTTGCAGATACTTTGCGCAGCCCATCGCGCTGCAACCCTGAGGCAGAAGACCTTTGAGGTCCTGGGGGCTAACGCCGACAATTTTGAGCTGACGGTAACAGACACCGGCTATGCCCGCACCTGCGGGTGTGCCATGGATAAAGACCACACCTGCTTATGGGTACGGGGAGGAAAGAAGTGAGCAAGACGATTATGACAGTGGACGATTCTGCAAGTGTCAGACAGATGGTAAGCTTCACGCTCAAACAGCTCGGACATCATATTGTCGAAGCGGCCAACGGTATGGACGCCCTGAAAAAGATGGACCTTAAACCGATCGATATGCTGATCACCGACATCAATATGCCCGAACTTGACGGGATAAGCCTTGTGAAAAAGGTGCGGGAAAACCCTGCATACCGGTTCATCCCGATCATCATGCTGACCACCGAGTCACAGGCAGAGAAAAAACAGGAAGGGAAAGCGGCAGGCGCAACAGGCTGGATCGTCAAGCCGTTCAGGCCGGACCAGCTTATCGCGGTCGTAAAGAAGGTGCTGGGATGAGCAACGGGCTTGAGGAGCTGAAAAAGACATTCAGGGCCGAGGCCATGGAACTCCTGGCCGCCCTTGAGAGTTCGCTCCTGGAACTGGAATGCAGTCCCGGGAACCAGGAGACCATCGGCTCGATCTTCAGGGTCTTTCATACCCTCAAGGGTACAGGGGCCATGTGCGGTTTTGATGAGATCTCTCATTTTACCCATGAGATCGAGACGCTCTATGACATGGTGCGCTGTGGGAAGATCACCCCTGACAAGGAGCTCATAGACGTAACCCTTGCTGCGGGCGATCTCATAAAACAGTTCCTGACCCTGGATGAATCCTCAACAGGGGAACTCGCAGAGCAGGAGGCCGGACTCCTTGCCGCCTTCAGGAAATTCATGCCTCAGGAAGCCTCGGCCGCGCCTTCCGGCAAGACCTCCGGGGCAGTAGCTCCCGGTGCGCCACCCGTTCAGGCGAAACAGGTCACCTACCGGGTTCGCTTCAAGCCGTTCAAAGAGATATTCAGGGGCGGGACGAACCCGGTCCTCCTTCTGAGCGAATTGCGCGGTCTCGGGGACTGCACGATCGCGGCCCATACCGATGCGATCCCCGATATCTATGAGATGGACGCCGAGGCCTGCTATACCTTCTGGGACGCCATTTTGACAACTGACAAGGGGCTCGACGCTATCCGGGACATCTTCATCTTTGTTGAAAATGAAAGCGAACTGAAGATCGATATCATCGACAACGGCGAAAGCTCACTCGGGGTGCTCGATTACAAGAGGCTTGGAGAGATACTCGTCGAAAAAAGAGAGCTCCGCAGGGAAGACCTCGAGGCGGTCCTTCAGACCCGAAAACTGCTCGGAGAGATGCTCATCGAGAAGGGACTGGTCGATCCTCAGACCGTGGAAATGGCCCTGACCGAGCAGGAACGTCTCAAACAGATACGCGAGAACCGGCTGAAGATCGAGTCGATGGCCAATATCAGGGTATCGTCGCAGAAGCTCGACAAGCTGGTCAACCTCGTGGGAGAACTGGTGACCGTCCAGGCGCGTCTCAGCCAGACCTGTGCGGCGAGAAATGACGCCATCCTGCTTTCGATCTCCGAGGAAGTGGAGCGCCTGACCATGGAACTCAGGGACAATACCATGGACATCCGCATGATGCCGATCGGTTCCACCTTCAGTTCGCTCAAGCGGGTTGTCCGCGACCTTTCAATAGAACTCGGCAAGCAGGTCGAGCTCATCACGGACGGGGGTGAGACCGAACTGGACAAAACGGTCATAGAAAAGCTCCACGACCCCCTTGTCCATCTCATCAGAAACAGCCTCGACCACGGGGTGGAACTTCCGGCTGCACGGGAAAAGGCCGGTAAATCAGCAGGCGGGATCATCCACCTTGCCGCAGCCCACTCAGGAGACCATGTCGTGATACAGATCATGGATGACGGCAAGGGTCTTGATCCGCGGAAGATACGGGAAAAGGCCGTCAAGAGCGGACTGATCCAGCAGGATGAACAACTCTCCGAGCGGGAGATCTACGAGCTGATTCTTGCCCCGGGCTTCACCACTGCCGAGGGCGTCACCAGCGTCTCAGGCCGGGGTGTCGGGATGGATGTGGTGAAAAAAGCTGTCGATGCCCTCAGGGGGTCGATCCATATCGAAAGCCACCTTGGTTACGGAACGACCATTACCCTTGTCCTCCCCCTCACCCTTGCGATCATCGAAGGCCTCCTGGTGAGGATCGGCGGCGACCACTTTGTGCTCCCCCTCTCCCTGGTGGAAGAGTGCATGGAACTGACCGGAAAGGACATCAGCAGGCACCACGGCAGGCATATCGCCGATGTCCGAGGGAAAGTGGTGCCGTATATCAGGCTTCGTGAGCACTTCATGACCGAAGGCGCCCGGCCCGAGATCGAGCAGATCGTCATTGTCAACTCAGACAACCACCGTATTGGGCTTGTGGTCGACAGCGTCATAGGGGGGCATCAGACCGTCATCAAGACCCTGGGCAAGGTCTTTCGGGATATCCGGGGGGTATCAGGGGCCTCGATCCTGGGAGACGGCTCTGTCTGCCTGATCGTCGACGTTGAAAAACTTATCCATTCAATAGAGAAAGAGGAGGTGGCCGGATAAGCTCATGGCAGCACCGCTCGATAATTTTATATACATTACCCCTGACAGGGACATATTACATTAAATTTTTTCTCAAGGAGGGCTCATGCTTAAGAATTTAAAGATAGGATCAAGACTGTTAGTAGGCTTCGGGATTGTCGTGCTTATCACTCTTGCGATAGGTGGCTCTGGATACTGGGGGGTCGATTCCATAACATCAAAAGTGATCACCATGCTCCAGACCGATTCCAATGTCTCTGAAAATGCTTCCCGTGCCCGCGCCAATGTCAACGCACTGCGGAGGTACGAGAAAGACCTTTTCATAAACATCGGGAACAAGGAGAAAGAAGAAGACTATCACAAGAAATGGCAGGAGCAGCAGGACCATCTCAACAAGAGGATGGCTGAACTGGACAAAGTTGTTTACATCAAGGAAGAGAAGGAGCAGCTCAAGGACATGCAGACCGAGATGAAGGCTTATGACGCCGGCTTCCTGAAGGTCTATAACCTTATCAAGGCAGGCAGCATAAAGACCACGCAGGAAGCGAATAATGCCATAAACGAATACAAGGACTCAGTACATAAACTCGAATCATCAGCGAAGAGTCTTGCTGAAGCAGGCAATGCTCGTATGGAGGGTGAGGAACCTATCTTGAAGGCCTTTGCAAAAAGGATCACCTTCATTATGCTCATGCTTCTCCTTGTTGCCATGGCCCTGAGCATCGGCATTGCCATGTTCATCACCAACAGCATTGTGAACCCCTTGACAAAGGGAGTGGTGGTAGCCAATGCCCTTGCCGAAGGGGACCTGATGCTGAACGTTGAGGTAACGAGCAAGGACGAGACAGGGCAGCTGCTGCTTGCGATGAAGAACATGGTGGAGAAGCTCAGGGAGATCGTGCTGGACGTGAAGACCGCCTCTGACAACGTGGCCTCAGGGAGCCAGCAGATGAGCTCCAGTTCAGAGGAGATGTCCCAGGGCGCCTCAGAGCAGGCGAGCTCCGTGGAAGAGGTCTCGTCGTCGATGGAAGAGATGGTATCAAACGTGCGCCAGAATGCGGACAATGCGCAGCAGACAGAGAAGATAGCCCTGAAATCTGCCGGTGACGCCCGCGAAAGCGGCAGGGCGGTCGGCGAGACCGTGACGGCGATGAAAGAGATAGCCGGCAAGATCTCAATCATCGAAGAGATAGCCCGCCAGACAAACCTCCTTGCCCTGAACGCGGCTATCGAGGCAGCGCGTGCAGGCGAGCACGGCAAGGGCTTTGCGGTCGTTGCCTCTGAGGTCAGGAAGCTCGCAGAACGGAGCCAGACAGCAGCGGCCGAGATCAGCAAGCTCTCGTCGTCGAGCGTACAGGTGGCAGAGATGGCCGGCCAGATGCTGACGAAGCTCGTCCCTGACATACAGAAGACGGCCGAGCTGGTCCAGGAGATCAACGCAGCCAGCGCAGAGCAGAACAGCGGGGCAGAGCAGATCAACAAGGCTATCCAGCAGCTCGACCAGGTGGTGCAGCAAAACGCCAGCGTGGCAGAGGAGATGTCCTCCACTGCCGAGGAACTTGCCGCCCAGGCAGAAAACCTCCAGAGCTCGATAGAGTTCTTCAAGATCGGGGGGGCAGAAAGAAGCAGGGTTGCTGCAGCACGGCCTGCCCCCCACATGGTAGCGCACAGGACAAAGTTCGCGCATTTGACCCACCCGGTGCAGAAACCCGGCAAGGCCGTGGCCGCAAAGCCGGCGGTTCAGAAGGGGTTTGCCCTGGACATGGGCGACACGGGCAGGGACGCCGAAGACAGTGAATTCGAGAAGTTTTAGGGGGTGATGATATGAGCGTAACAGGAGTTACTGAGACAACGCAGTATCTGACATTCAAGCTTGAGGAAGAGGTCTTTGCCCTGGACATCTCGAAGGTGCGGGAGGTCCTCGATTTTACGGCAGTGACGAAGGTGCCGCGCACGCCGGAGTTCATGCGGGGGGTGATAAACCTCAGGGGCAATGTGGTGCCGGTGGTGGATATGCGGCTTAAGTTCGGTATGACGAAGACCGAAAACACCGTCAACACCTGCATCATCATCGTGGAGATAGCCCTTGACGGCGACAAGACCGTGCTCGGCGCGCTGGCGGATTCGGTGCAGGAGGTGATCGACCTCGAACCGGACAAGATAGAGCCCGCCCCGAAGATCGGCACGAGGCTGCGGACCGAGTTCATCCGGGGCATGGGGAAGAGGGACGAACAGTTCGTCATCATCCTCGACATCGACAAGGTCTTCTCCGCCGATGAGCTCTCTCTTGTCCAGGACTCCGGGCAGAAGGCCTCGGCAGATCATTAGGACCTGAGAGAACATCAGCGTCGTCATCCCCGAACAGACGGGAAACCCTTGCCTGCTGGATGTTATCTGCTATGCGGGTTCCCGCCTGGATCGGGCCTCTGAGGTTCGATCGGGTCATTTCTCCCGGTGAGTTCGCCTTCGTGCGGATGCAGGCATAATGGTTTTATTACCGATATCACTATACTATGAACGTTTCTGAAAACACAGGATACAAATACTGCGGCAAGATCATGGCTGCGAAGCTCTCGGACAGGGACTTCCAGCGGCTGAGCCATTTTATCCATGAGGAATGCGGCATCAAGATGGCCGTGCCTAAAAAGGTGATGCTCGAGGCCCGACTGAAAAAAAGACTCCGGGTCCTGGGCCTGGAGACCTTTGATGAATACTGCGACCTGCTCTTCAGTCCTTTGGGGATGCAGCAGGAACGGCTTAATATGATCAATGTGGTGACGACTAACAAAACGGACTTTTTCCGTGAGCCGCGGCACTTCGAATACCTTCTCCAGCAGGCCATCCCCGAGCTTATACGGCTCTGCGGTGCTGGGATGAGAAGACGCCTTGCTGTCTGGTCTGCCGGGTGCTCGACCGGTGAGGAACCCTACACTCTGGCAATGGTGCTGAGCGAATTTGCGGCCCGCACCCCCGGGTTCAATTTCAGCATACTCGCTACCGATATCTCGACCGCCGTGCTCGAAAAGGCGGTCAGGGGGGTCTACAAAGAGGAAAGGCTCGAGACCGTTCCGCAGATGTACCGGAAGAACTATTTTATGAAGAGCAAGGACAGAGGAAGGGCATTGGTGAGGGTCATGCCTGAAGTCAGATCTCTCGTCAGGTTCCGGCGGCTGAACTTTCTTGACCATGACTTCGGCATGCGGGAGCACCAGGACATTATCTTCTGCCGCAACGTCATCATCTATTTCGACCGCCCGACGCAGGAAAAGGTGCTCGGAAGGCTCTGCGGGCATCTGATTCCGGGGGGCTACCTCTTCATGGGACATTCCGAGACCCTGAGCAGCCTGGACCTCCCCCTTGTTTCAGTCGGGCCCATGGTCTACCGAAGGCCCCTATGACCCCTATCCACACCCCTGACGCCCTGAAAGTATACCTTCAACCCGGGGAACTCTATGTAGGGGAGGAGCCCACCAAGGTGGTCACGGTCCTGGGTTCCTGTGTATCGGTCACCCTGTTCTGCAAGAGGCTGCAGATCGGCGCCATATGCCATGGGGTATTGCCTCACTGCAGGAAGGTGAAGAAATGCCACGAACTCTGCAGGGATTCCTTCAAATACGTGGATTGCTCCCTGCACTATATGATCGGGAGGATGAGGAGCAGCGGCTGCATGGACAGCGAACTTGAGGTAAAGCTTTTTGGCGGGGCTGACACCCTGCCCTCACAGAAGGAAAATACCATCGGAAGCATGAATGTAAAGATGGCCTTAGAGATGATCAGGCAGGAGCATCTGAGGATCATTGCCGCCGATGTGGGGGACTCTTTCGGCCGGAAGATAATCTTTCTGACCCATACCGGCGATGTCTACCTCAAGAGACTGAAGGACGCGGCTGCCCTCGTGCAGAAACCGGGAGTTACCTTCAAGACAAGGGGGAAATGATGGCCAAGATAAAGGTTCTCATTGTTGATGATTCCTCAGTTGTCCGCAAGACTCTCTCGGAGGTACTTTCATCCGACCCGAAGATAGAGGTAATGGGGACTGCGGCCGATCCTTTCATCGCGGCAGAGAAACTGCTGCATGAGGTGCCCGACGTCATTACTCTCGATATCGAGATGCCCCGGATGGACGGTATCACCTTCCTCCATAAGATCATGAGCCAGCACCCTATTCCCGTGGTGATATGCTCAAGTCTCACCCCGGAAAATGCCGAAACCACCCTGAAGGCGCTCGAATACGGTGCTATCGAAATAATCCTGAAGCCTCGTCTCGGAACAAAGCAGTTTTTGGAGGAATCAAAGGTCCGCATCTGTGACGCGGTCAAGGCGGCAGCCGTCGCCAGGCTCAGACCGGTGCCGGCCGCACCCCATAAGGTCGCTCCCAGGCTCACGGCAGATGTGATACTCCCGAAGCCGACCTCAAGCTCGATGATGCAGACCACCGAAAAGGTGGTCGTGGTGGGCGCCTCGACCGGCGGGACCGAAGCGCTGCGCATCTTTCTTGAGGCCATGCCCCTTGACGCACCCGGGATCGTGATCGTGCAGCATATGCCCGAAAATTTCACCGCAGCCTTTGCAAAGCGCCTGGACGGTCTCTGCAGCATCTCGGTGAAAGAGGCGGAGGACAACGATACGGTCATCAGGGGGCGTGCGCTGATTGCGCCGGGCAACCGGCATACGCTCCTCAAACGCAGCGGAGCACGCTATTTCGTGGAGGTCAAGGACGGCCCGCTCGTCTGCAGGCACCGCCCCTCGGTCGATGTCCTGTTCCGTTCTGCTGCGCGCTACGCAGGGAAAAATGCGGTCGGCGTCATCATGACCGGGATGGGCAACGACGGCGCTCAGGGCATGTCCGAGATGAAGCAAGCCGGGGCCTGGACGATCGCCCAGGATGAAGAGACCTCGGTCGTCTTCGGGATGCCGCATGAAGCGATAAAACTCGGGGGGGTCGACAAGGTCCTTCCGCTTGAGTCGATCGTCTTTGAGGTGCTCAGAAAAACGTAGTCTCTTTCCCCGCCGGTATATGTACTTCAGATGAGCATTTATATTATTATATTCCCTCATGAAAAATTCTCGCTTTAAGGACAAAGTCGCTTTAATAACAGGTAGTTCAAGGGGCATCGGCAGCGCCATCGCCCTGAAGTTTGCAGAGGCCGGAGCCGATGTTGTCCTCAATTACCGCAAGCAGGGAGGCTCATCCGAGGCCCAGGGGAAGAAGCTCTGCGAAACGATCCGGGGGATGGGACGCAGGGCCTTCCTTATACAGGCCGACATCTCTCAGAAGGAGTCGGTCAGGAGCCTGTTCGCTCAGGCCGCCGAGGCCTGCGGACGGTTGGACTTCCTGGTGCTGAATGCTGCCCGGACACCCTTTAAGCCCCTCGAAAAACTGCTCGAACGTGAGATCCGGCAGCTGGTCGACACCAATTACATCGGGAACCTCTTCTGCATCCAGGAGGCGGTCCCGCAACTGGCGCAACAGCGGGGTTCGATCGTTTTTGTATCGAGTCTCGGCAGCCGCTTCTATAACGTCTCCTACCCGCTGGGCAGCATGAAAGCCGCCATGGAGTCGGTCGTCCGGGATTGCGCCGAGGGGTTAAAGGCTAAAAGGATATCGGTCAACGCGGTCTGCGGGGGCATCGTCAAAACAGATTCCTTCAAGGTCCTGCGGCAGTTATGGGAAGAGCTTGAGTTCATCCCTGAGGACCTCTTCGTTGAGCCTGAAGAGATAGCCGATGTTGTCCTGTTCCTCTGCAGCAGTGACAGCAGGGCGATATGCGGCCAGACCATTGTTGTGGACCACGGCTTCAGCAACAGGCTCTATCAGCCGATGCAGAAAAAATAAATTTTGATACCAGACAAGGAGCGTCACATGGCACAGAATATCGTTACTGAGGAAAAGGTCATCGAAGAGGTCAAGAAGGCCGTAGCTGAAACACTAAGCAGTGATGTCGCCGCGATCCAGCCTGACAACTCCATGATAAGGGACCTTGGCGCCGAATCGCTTGATTTCCTCGACATCAACTATCGGCTTGAGCAGGCCTTCGGGATCAAGATGGCCCGGCATTTCATCCTCGAACATATAGAAGAGATGTTCGGCGAGGGCACGGCCATAGATGAGAACGGGCAGCTCACCGAAAAGGCGGTCAGGTTCCTTCAGGCCCGCTACGGGGACAGCTTCCCCGGCTTCAAACAGAACATGGACATGGACGAGGTCCCTGCCCTCTTCACCATCCGGACAATGGCCGGCGGGGTCCTGGATATCCTTGATACGCTGCCGGAGAAATGCTCACAATGCGGAAATGCCGCATGGAAGTCTGACAACGGTGTCAAGATCATCTGCGGTTCCTGCGGGGAGCAGGCGGTCTTCACAAACGGCGACGACCTAATAAAGCAATGGCTCACGAAGATACAGGACGACAAAAAGATCTGCTGATCCGGGGCCGTGCATCGGGCGGTGACCGCAGACATGCCTGAACGCCGCGTCGTCATCACCGGGTACGGGGCGATCACCCCCCTTGGAAAGAGCGCTCACGAGACCTTTGATCGTGCATCAGCCGGACTTTCAGGGGTCGACTATATCAGATCGTTCGAGACAAAGGGTCTGCCCTGCCAGGTCGGGGGCGAGATCGATGACCGCTGGATCGACGAACTCAAGGACCCTGCCGCACAGCGTCTGTCCAAATTTTCGTCCCGCGGCCTGAAACTGATGATGATCGCAACAGCCGAAGCGGCAAGGTCGGCGCAGCTCGATTCGGTCCTGCAGAGAGAGAAGATCGGCGTCTCTCTGGGATCCCATGGCGACAACCCTGCAATTGCCGATGTTCAGCACCTCCAGCGCTTTTACGACGGCCAGGGCAACTGGGACATGAAGGGACTGATGGAGACCGGCGGTTATTCCTTCCTCAACTTTTTCAGAAGAAAACCGGATGCTGCGACGTCACTGCTCTCGATGCAGTTCAACTGCAAGGGACCGAACCTCTCCTTCGTCTCGGCCTGTGCTGCCGGCGCTCAGGCGGTCGGCGAGGCTTACCGGTTGATACAGGAGGGCTCCGCGGATCTTATGATCGCCGGCGGGTGCGAGGCGACACTCAACTTCTCAGGCTTCATCGGCTTTGTCCTTATTAAGGCCCTTGTCGAAAAATACCCCACGCCGCAGAAAGCCTCACGCCCCTTTGACAGAAAGAGGAACGGGTTTGTCATGTCTGAAGGCGCCGGCAGTCTGGTCCTTGAGGACCTTGAGCATGCACGGGCGCGGGGCGCGGCCATCTTTGCAGAGATACGCGGCTATGGCGACTCAGCTGATGCATACCGTATCACGGACACGCACCCAAAGGGTGACGGCGCCCTGCTTGCCATGAAGGGTGCCCTTGATGACGCCGGCCTGGACGTCAGCGACATCGACTACATCAACGCGCACGGCACCTCGACAGTACAGAATGACCTTACCGAGACCCGTGCCATAAAGGCTCTCTTCGGTGACCGCGCCGGGAAGATCCCCGTCAGTTCGAACAAATCAATGCTCGGCCATACAATTGCCGCCGCCGGCGCTATCGAATGCATCCTGACCACCATCGGGATGAACCGTTCGATCATCCTGCCGACGATCAACCAGGAGCATCATGACCCGAAATGCGACCTGGATTATGTGCCGAATGAAGCACGCAGTCAGGGCTATCGCTACGCCCTTTCGAACTCCTTCGGTTTTGGCGGACAGAACGCCTCTCTCTGCATCGGCAGATTCGAGGGCTAGGGACCCGTGGCCGCAACCGATATCGTCATCACCGGCGCCGGCGTCGTAAGCGCTCTCGGGAATACTCCGGAGGACCTATGGTCTGCCCTTCTCGCCTCGCAGACCGGCATCAGGCCTGTTGACGGATTTCCGGAGGGATCCTCCCCTCTGGCTGCGGCGCAGGTCAGTGGCATCGACCCTGCTGAGCTCGGCATCCCGCGGCGTGATGCACGGATCATGGGCAGGCATTCCGGCATGCTGATCAAAAGCAGCCGTGATGCCTATCTGCGCGCAGGGCTCGACAGCCGGTCGGTACCCGCGGAAGAGACCGCGTTCTTTGCCGGGATGGGGATGGTGGATTACCGGATGGACGATCTGATGCCGGCCCTGCTGAGATCGCTCAACCAGGATGGCTCGATAGACTACGACAGATTTTATTCGACCGGCTACCAGGAGATATTTCCGCTCTGGCCGCTTTCGATGCTGAACAACATATCCTTCTGTCAGGCAGCCATCAACCTTGATATTCGCGGCGAGAATACCGTCTTTTCTCCCCATGCCGATTCAGGGGCCCAGGCGATAGCTGAAGGCGCCAGGACCGTGAGCGAGGGACGGGCAGCGGCAGTCCTTGCAGGAGGGGTCAGCGAGGTCGTTTCCCCACTGAGCATTGCCCGGGCCGGGATCTTCGGCCTTTTGGGTGAGCCCGGAAAGGGCAGTATGACCTGCCGTCCCTTTGGAGAGGACAGATCAGGATCGGTCCTGGGTGAGGGCTGCGGCATTGTCTGCCTTGAGACCCGCTCCTCAGCAGAGGCGCGCGGGGCAGCCTTCAGCACCATGTTCATGGGGTATGGCAATTCGTGCGGCAAAGAGACCGGGGCAGCCTGCCCTTCGGTCGATGCTATTGTGCAGGCGATGGAGCAGGCCCTCGATTCTGCGGAACTGAATCCGGCCGATATCGGCCTCATTATCGCCCACGGGGACGGGACCCTGCAGGGCGACAGGAACGAGGCAGAGGCGCTCAGGAGGGTATTTCAGGCGGGCCTTCCCGTCTATGCCTCAAAAGCAGCTCTCGGGAACTGCCTTGCGGCAGGACCGGCGATCGATATCGTCCTCGGCTCATACATGATCGCTCAGGGGATGATCCCCGCTGTGTTTGGCCTGGACACCCCTTCCGGCTCTCTTGGTCTCAGGGTCGTCACCCAGGGACCTTTGAGGGCAAGACCCGGAAAGGTGCTTATCAATGCCTTCAGCTATGAAGGACAATGTACATCCCTGATAATCGGGGCAGCTGACTGACAGGAGGAAAAGGTGAGATTTCTTTTTTACGACACCGTTCATGAGTTGACCAAGGGGAAGTATATCAGGGGGGCCAAATCCTTCGCCCTCTCTGAAGAATACCTGCGGAGGCACTTCAGTAAAAAGGCCCTTGTCCCCGGCGTCATCCATATAGAGGCGATGGCCCAGCTCCTGGGCTGGGCCGTGATCCATGCCCATGACTTCAGGATCTCGGCCGTCATGTCCCTTATCGAGGGTGTTACGGTACATCCCCGGCTGAAACCGGGGGTGACGGTCGATATCCACGGGGAGATCATCTCGACCTCAAAAAGGGATTCGCTCGGCCGGGCATGGATGACCCTTGAGGGTGAGACCGTCGCCTCGATGGACCGGATCATCTACAGCCATTTCCATAAGGTCGACCCCACTGAACTGCTTAACCGGTTCTGCTACTACAGCGGTATGGACAGCTCAGCCGCTCAGGGAATATCTGAGGGATAGACCTATGCGCCACGCCCCGAATCGCAAAGTGGTCGTCACCGGGCTCGGGCTGGCGACCTCGCTCGGCCTCGATCTCGATACCTGCTGGGAAAAGGCCCTCGCCGGTGTCTCAGGGGTTAAAAGAATTTCCTATCCCGGTGCGGAGAGATCTCCGGTCCAGGCGGTCGGAGAGGTGGGCGCGGAGGACTGGCAACGGATCCGGGCGGCGTTCAGAGAATACGCAGAGTGTGAAGGTGAGCGCAGGACCCTCTTTGCCTTATGGTCGGCAGAGGCGGCCCTTAAAGACAGCGGGGTCCTTGATTCAGACCTGAGCCGGAAACGTTTTGGCGTCAGCCTTGCGGCGGGGCTCGGCATCAACAGGCTCGAGGATATTCAGAGATGGATGCGCGGGGACAGGACATTCGATTATGCCGCCTTCGGAAGGGACTATGCCGGGGTGCATGCGGAATCGATCATGAGGAACAATTCAAACCGCCCCCCGGCAGTCATTGCAGACCGTCATGCCCTGGCCGGGTATAACTGCACGATCACCACGGCCTGCGCATCCGCCACACAGGCGATCGGGGCCGGCTTCAGGGCAATCCAGCGCGGTGACGCTGACCTGATCCTGGCCGGAGGCGCTGATTCGATGATCAACCCTGTCGGTCTGATCTTCTTCGTTCTCCTCGGCGCCGCCGCTGTAGCACCCGACGACCCTGCCACGCTCTGCAGGCCGTTTGACCGCAAAAGGTCCGGACTGGTCATGGGCGAAGGCGCGGGGATCGCCGTGCTCGAGGAGGAATCGCATGCGCTTAGACGCGGAGCGCGGATATATGCGGAGGTCGCCGGGTACGGCTCCTCAATGGACGCCTATCAGGTGACCGCCCCTCACCCCAGGGGCATTGGGGCCGAGGCCTCGATGAGTCGGGCGCTCAGGGACTCCGGCATGGGCCCCGGTGATATAGATTATATAAACGCACACGGGACCAGCACAAAACTGAACGATGCGGCTGAAACCGCCGCGATAAAGAACATCTTCGGGGAGCATGCAAAGGCCCTGGCGATAAGCTCAAGCAAGTCCCTCGTCGGCCATCTGCTTGCGGCCTCGGGCGGACCGGAATTTGTCTTTACGGTCATGAGCACGCGGCATGACCTGGTCCATCCGACTATCAACCTTGAGAACCCTGACCCGAAATGCGACCTCGACTACGTGCCGAAGCATAAGAGAGAAAAGAGAATCAGGGCCGCCCTCTCGAATTCCTTCGGGTTCGGCGGCCAGAACGCATCTATCATCGTCAGGAAATACATGCAGGAGGAGAGATAACACATGGGGATAACCATCGACCTGACCGGGAAGATAGCGCTTGTGACCGGAGGCGGCCAGGGCATCGGCAGGGAATGCTGCAGGTCACTTTCACGTGCCGGGGCAACCGTCATTGTGAATTACAGCAGATCGAAGGACGAGGCAGACACCCTGCTTCAGGAGATCTCGCAGGAGGGTGGCGTTGCCGAGGCCTGTCAGGCCGATATATCAGTCCCTGAGGAGGTCCAGCAGCTCTTTGACCACATAAAGAAGAAACATGGCAGAATAGATATACTGGTCAACAACGCCGGCATCGTCAGGGACAAGCTCCTCCTGAGCATGGAACTTGCCGACTGGGACAGGGTCCATGACATCAACCTCAGGGGGGCCTTTCTCTGCACCAGGCTCGCCGCCGAAATGATGATGGCCAACCATGCCGGGAAGATCATCAATATCTCCTCGATCGGTGCGGTTCGCTGCTCGCGCGGACAGACGAATTATGCCTCCTCAAAAGGCGGCCTCATATCCTTTACCAGGGCCTGCGCGGTTGAGCTGTCGGGCAAGGGCATACAGGTAAACGCTGTTCTGCCCGGCATGATCGTGACCAAAATGAGCAGCCGCGTCAGAAAACGGGCGGGAGATGACCTGCTCAAGACGATTCCTGCCGGCCATTTCGGCGAGCCTGCGGATATCGCCGGTGCGGTCGTCTTCCTTGCCTCAGGCCTTTCTGACTATATAACCGGCCAGACACTCCCCGTTGACGGCGGCATGAGCGTATCGTGATACAATTCTGTCGGGGATGCATCTGCCTCTCATACGCAGGCTTACGCCGGGGCAACGGTCATCCTGCCGGGGAACGTGCTATAATTTCTGGGATACAGACTATCATCAGGAGGCGTTAGAACCATATATGCGGTATTTGCTTGTTGATCACATCACTGAATGGAAGGCCGGGGAATCGATCCGGGGCGTAAAGAATGTTGCCATGAGCGAGGATTTTCTCGAATTCCATTTTCCCAAGAACCCTATCATGCCGGGCGTCATGCTCCTGGAGGCCATCACCCAGCTTACCGGCTGGCTTGAGGCAGCCTCCTCGGACTTCACGCAATGGTTCCTGATCAGCGGGGTGAACAAATGCAGTTTCTACGGCTTCGCCTTTCCGGGGGACCAGGTCGAACTCAGGGTTGAATTCGTTTCCAGCCCCGGTGAGAACAGAAAGGTCTTCAAAGGGACCGGCATGGTTCAGGGCAAGAAGAAGATAGCGGTCGAGTTTGAAGGCAGCCTGGTGCCGTTCGATGAGCTTGAGGATGGCGAAGAGCAGAGAAGGTTCTTTGATCTCCTGACACGGAACCTGGGGCTATAAATGGACAGGCGGGAGGTCGTGATCACCGGCATGGGGCTTGTCACCCCGCTCGGCAGCACGGTGTCAGAGAACTGGGCGAATATGAAGGCCCTCAAGACAGGGCTCGCCTGTTATCCGAAGGCCGGTCTGCCCGCCTTCATGGAATATCTCGGCAAGATCTCTCAGGTATCGGTCCCTGAGGAGATCCCCCAGAAGATCTCCGGACAGATGAAATTCCTGAGCCGGGGATCATTGCTCGGGTTCATTGCTGCAGCAGAGGCGGCCGCACAGGCCGGTTATGCCGGGGCGGATGTCACCGCCGGCAGGCGCGCCCTCTATATAGCGTCCGGCGACTTTACGAAGGTCGGGTACGATTTTCTCTACCCGGCGGTCAAGGATGCCTCACTGCACAACTGGAGGGAGCTCGATCATGCAAAACTTAATGATGCCGCCCTCAGCAAGGTCAATCCTTTCTTTCTGCTGGAGTCGCTCCTTAACAACCTTTTCAGCTTTCTCTCGGCCTTCCTTGAGTCCATGGGGCCCAGCACCAGCGTTGCAAGCCTTTCGCCCTGCGGGGGATATGCGATAGAGCTGGCCTGCAGGTCGATCAGGCAGAACAGGGCAGATATTGCCGTTGCCGTCGGGTGCGGCAACTGGATAACCGAGATCCCGCTTTATGAGATCGACGGCCTCGGCATCGCTTCTCAGTGCAGGGACGGCGTCGGGTCCTTCAGACCGTTTGACCGGAGGAGGGACGGCTTTATGACCGGGGAGGGAGGCGCGGCCCTGGTCCTTGAAACGCCGGAAAGCGCCGAAAGAAGGGGGGCGCCTGTCTTCGGGAGGATCAGGGGTGTCGGCAACTGCATTGAGTTCGTCCCGGGAAGGGGATTGACCGTTCCGCCGCTCGTCAGCAGAAGATGCATGGAGATCGCCATGGCTGATGCCGGCATGAACTTCAATGAACTCGGCTTTATCACGCCCCATGGGAGCGGCACACAGAAAGGCGACGCCTCAGAGCTCATGTCGATCGCCCGGGTCCTTGAGGATAACAAAGCAGCAGTCCCTATCAGCGGGATGAAGGCCTATACCGGGCATCTCGGGGCTGCAAGCGATATCGCTGAGGTGATCATGGGAATTGCTGCAGGCCGGGAGCATATCGTCCCTGCCACGCTTAATTTTTCTGAGCCGGACAGGTCCCTGCCGGACCTGAACATATCCGGCGGCCATCAGGTTTCAGACAAAGCCGCCTTTCTTTCAACCAGCTACGGAGTGGGCGGGCAGTCCTCTTCCGTGGTTGTAGAAGTGTTGTAGAATAATGCCTGCAGTCCTCCCTGCGAAGCGGAGCCATGCCTGAGAAGCCAAAGAAATCACGGATACTTCAGCTCGTTGAATATGCCGCTGCCTATGTCTTCATCACGATCTTCAGGGCACTTCCTTTCTGGCTGACGAACCTGATCTCCGGATTCCTCGGGAATCTGCTCTATTACGTTGTCCCGCGGCGCAGGACTATAGCGGTCACGAACATCAGCGCTGCCTTTTCAGGCATGCCGGCCTACGAGGTCCGCAGGCTTGCACGCGAAAGCTGCAGGGCCCTCTTTCTTACCGCATTTGAGATCATGAAGTCACAGAGCCTCTTCAGCTCCCCGGATGCGAGGGAAAAGATACGGGACACGGCGGACAATCTTGAGGAGCTTTTCCAAAAGGCAAAGAAGATACATGACGGGTCCGGGGGCTGCATCTTTGTTACCCCCCATATCGGCAACTGGGAACTTCTTCCGGCGGTCAGCTCCCTGATCGGCATCCCTCTGGTCATCGTGGCACGTCCGCTCGATAATAAATACCTTGAAAAGCTTTTTTATGAGAACCGCACTGCCAGCGGTCAGATGGTGATACCGAAGAAGAACGCCCTCTTCGTTCTCCAGAGGACCCTTCAGAAGGGCAAGTCGATCGGCATGCTGACCGACCAGAGCACAATGAAAGGCCTCCCGGTGGAATTCTTCGGCAGAAAGGCCTTGACAACCCCGGTGCCGGCAGTGCTCGCGATGACCAAGAACCGCCCCATCGTGGTGGTCGCCTGCTGCCGCATTGCTGATTTCAGGTTTGAAGCCTTTGTCTCGGACCCTATCTGGCCCGGCGAATATCAGAACGAAAAGGACGAGCTGCTCAGGATCACCCGGCTGATGAACAAAGAGATGGAGGCGATTGTCAGGAAGCATCCCGAACAGTATCTCTGGATGCATGACCGCTGGAAGACCTATGGCGGCTCGAAAGAACTGATGTCCTGACTGCCGGCCCTTAGCCCCCGAATACCCCGGTGCTCAGATACCGGTCCCCCCTGTCAGGGAAAATGACAACGACCTTCCTCCCGCTTTCGAAACGGTCAGCGATCCGCAGCGCAGCCCAGAGAGCCGCTCCCGATGAGACCCCGGCAAGGATGCCCTCCTCTACCGCAAGCCGACGGGTCGTCCCTTCAGCATCGGCATCGGTCACCGTGACCACTTCATCGTAGATCTTCGTATTCAGAATGCCCGGCATGAACCCTGCCCCTATGCCTGCGATCCTATGCCTGCCCGGATCGCCTCCCGAAAGGATCGGGGAACCTGCAGGCTCGACCGCCGCGATCAGAATATCAGGGCTCTTCCCCCTGAACACCTCCCCGATCCCGGTTATCGTGCCGCCGGTGCCGACACCGGCAACCAGGGCATCGGGGGGACAGCCGAGGTCTCGCAGGATCTCGATTGCGGTCGTCTTTCTGTGGGCCTCCGGGTTTGCCCTGTTTTCGAATTGCAGGGGCATGAAAAAGCCTGCGTTGTTCCGCCGGATCTCCTCTGCCTTGTCCCATGCCCCAAGCATGCCGCGCTCAGCAGGCGTGATGACAAGCTCGGCGCCGTAGGCCTGAAGCAGCTGCCTTCTTTCGATGGACATGGCCTCGGACATCGTCAGTATGAGCCGGTATCCCCTGGCCGCGCAGACAAGTGCGAGCCCTATCCCGGTATTGCCGCTCGTCGGTTCAACGATCGTCCCGCCGGGAAGCAGTGTCCCGTCCCGTTCAGCGGCCTCGACCATATAAAGCGCGATCCTGTCCTTCACTGAGCCGCCCGGATTGAGGCCCTCGAGCTTTGCCCATATTTCAGCTTTGCCGGGATGCGCCATCCTGTTTATCCGTACCAGAGGCGTATTGCCGATCAAAGCCACTATGTTGTGGTAATGTTCCATCTGTCCTGCCTGATCCATTATAGATTATTTCATGAGACCCTTCTCAAAAAAAAGCGCCCTCGCCGTAAGGGGACAAAGCCGGCAAGGGCGCAGAGGGGGGAGTTCTTTATATATTGCCGCGCATTCCGGAATGCCTCAGGCTGCGGCCAGAGCTTCCTCGTTCTCGGTCACTGTAACAGCGGCGGCATCTTCAACGACCCAATAAAGGGCGAGATGCCCCTTGTCGTCGAAGTCAAAGGCTATCGTGTCCCTCACCATGACTGAAACCGTATAGGCAAGGTCCTGGAGCTTCTCTTTCAGCCCCTGAGGGGTATGGTCCTCGAGGTCATAGATCTCAAGGATGTCAATGATCTCGACAAGATCACCCGTATTATATGATTCAAGGACCATCGCATCCGCAGTCACATGGCTGGCGGCCAGCCTCTTCTTCGCGTTCGTTATCTGGAACTTCACCCGCTGCAGGCATACATTATATATTTTCGCTTCATCCATGGTCGTGACTCCTCGCCGTCATGATTTTCTCTTTTCTGTAAAAGCAAGCGGCATGCCAGGGGCAAATGGCGTAAATACAGGCTGTTCCCTCCCCGACATACTATAAAATGCTTACACTATGCTCACGGTGGTTACTTTTTATACACAAAGCGGCTGATACCAGGGAACGGAAGTTCACTCGTGGCACTTTTACGGGGCTAAAGGAAGGGTAAAGATGAACCGCGACCCCTGGCCGGGCTCGCTCTCGACCCAAATCCGGCCACCGTGGTTCTCGATGATCATCTTGCAGATGGCGAGGCCAAGGCCCGTGCCCTGGGGCTTGCCCATCGATGCATCACGGAGCTGATGGAATTTTTCAAATATGCGCTCGCGCTCCTCAGACACGATCCCCGGTCCGTTGTCGACCACCACGAGCCGTGCCTGATCGTCCTCCGGAGACAGCTGGAGGCTCACGCGGCCGGTATCTGAGTTGCAGTACTTGATCGCATTGGACAGGAGGTTGATGACCACCTGCACGATCCTGTCGCGGTCGCCCGTAACATTCACGGGGCCGCCGGGCACTTCCCTGACGACGCTGATGTTCTTGTTTTGAGACAACTGACTGGTGGCAGCCATCGCCTCATCGACAGCACCGATAAGGTCGAACTTCTCGTGCGCCCAATGGTAGGCGCCGGATTCGATCTTGGTGAAATCCAGCATCTCATTGACGAGGCGGGTAAGACGTTCAGTCTCTTTTACGATAATGTTCAGGAGCTGATGGCGCTGCTCCTTATCCATGGCGGCGTCATCCTGAAGTATCTCGGAAAAGGCCCGGATAGAGGTCAGCGGGGTACGCAGTTCGTGACTTACCGTTGAGACGAACTCATCTTTCAGGCGGTCAAACTCCTTCAGGCGTTCGTTCGTGCGCTTCAACTCACGGGTGGCCGTCTCAAGCTCGCGGGATTTCTGTTCGAGCCTGCGGCTGTATTCGATCGCTTGAGACGTCTCATCGAGTATCTTCATCACTCCCTCGATGCTCAGGGCCTCCCCTTCCACGATCGAGGAGATCATGACCCTCGCCGATGCGGCCCCGATGGTGCGTGCGAGTTCCCGCTCGGCGAAGGTCACCAGGCTCTCATTTGCGAGCGTATTGTCCTGGAGTTCCAGTGAGTGCTGGAGCGCATATGTCCTGAAGGCCATCTCTGTCCGCTCCGGCCCGATCAGATGGGCGAGGAGCCCCTTGAGATCGCTGATCTGTGTCTTGCCGTGCCAGAGATTCCCTACCTCGGCACCCGAGGCCCTCTCCTTGTATACATCCACGAACATCGCGGCCTGCAGGCGCTCCAGGGCCTCCTGCCTGCTGAAGAGGGAAACACTGATAAGGAGCCCGACGTTGGTCAGCATGCTCCAGAACACCGCGTGGGTGATGGGATCGAAACCAGAGAGATTGAAGAGGTGGTAGGGGCCGAGCAAGGAGATGCCGAACGGGCCCGGGTCCACAAATGACATCGGAAGCCAGCCTGAAAGCGCAAAAGAGGGGAGAAAGAGCGTATAGGCCCAGACCGCAAAGCCCCCGGCCAGCCCGGCCAGCGCACCTGTTCTGCTCGCCCTTTTCCAGTATATGCCGAGTAATATGGCAGGGGCGAACTGAGCGGCGGCGGCAAACGAGATAAGGCCAATGGTCACCAGGGCATAGGACTCTCCGATGAACCGGAAATACAGATAACCCAGAAGCAGTATAACGACAATACTTATACGCCTTATGCCGAGGAGCATTCTGCCCATGTCGTCACGGCGGAGCAGCTTGAACCTCAGCAGGACAGGCATAAGCAGGTTGTTGCAGATCATGGTGGAAAGCGCTATCGTCTCCACAATGACCATCCCCGTGGCAGCCGACAGGCCGCCAATAAATACAAAGAGAGCCAGGGCCGGCCGGCCGCTCTCAAGCGGGAGGGTCAGGACGAACATGTCTGCATCGACCGAGCCGGCCTGAAAGAACATCACCCCGCCAATGGCAATGGGAAGCACAAACAGGTTTATAGCGAGCAGGTAAAGAGGAAAGAGCCATGAGGCCGTCCGTACATGCTCTTCGTTCACATTTTCAACCACCAGGATCTGAAACTGCCTCGGCAGGAACATGATGGCAGTTATGGAAATGAACGTCAGCGCAAACCAGGAAGCATAGCCCCCGGGCATGGAACCCATATCCATAAGCTTCACGGTCTCCGGCAGGAGCGTCGCCTGCGTGAAGAGCTCTGACGGGCCATCGAAAACCATGAAGGTCACGAAGATGCCCACTGCTGAAAAGGCCAGCAGCTTTACTATGGACTCAAAGGCTATGGCAGCGACCATGCCCTCGTGCCGCTCCGTGACATCAATATGGCGCGTTCCGAAGAGTATCGAAAAAAGGGCAAGGATCAGCGCGACATAGAGCGAGGTGTCCTGGCCGAGATTAAGATCTCCGGCTGCGCCGCTGTTGTAATAGAAGAGCACGTTGAAGCTTGAGGATATGGCCTTCAGCTGAAGCGAGATATAGGGCATGATCCCCACGACCGAAATAACGGTCACCAGACCGCCGATGGTAGAGCTCTTCCCGTAACGGGATGATATAAAATCGGCGATACTGGTGATATGGTTGATCTTGCTCAGACGGATGATCTTCCGCAGGACCATCCACCAGATGGTGGCGGCAAGTGTCGGCCCGAGGTAAATGGGAAGAAACCCGACCCCGGTGGAGGCGGCCCGGCCGACGCTCCCATAAAAAGTCCAGCCGGTGCAGTACACTGCTATCGAGAAGGTATAGATATAAGGGTTGCTGATGATCGACCTGCCGCCATCCGCACGCTTGTCACCGAAATAGGCAATAGCAAACAGAATGCCGAGATAGCCAAAGGAGACCAGAAGTATTATCCAGTGCTGAAACATACTAAGTATCCCCGGGACCCTTTCGATCCTTCACTGTCGGGGAATCCTGCGGACGGCTCCGGAGAACAAAGGCTGTCAGCCCGGCAATAAGAGACCATACGGAAAAAAGATAGAAATAAAAGACAGGGATGCCAAAGACAAACCCGCTGACGCTAAAGATCGACAAAAGAGGAAAGTTCAGGAGCGCAAGTCCGCCGAGCATAAGTGCCGCAAGACGCTCTTCGCGGGGCTCCGGGTCGGGAATCTTGCCGGTATCCGGGGCAGTCGGTTCTTCCGGCCCTGTCATTGGCGCACTGCCTCCAGCATCTGTCCGAGGGTGGTGATCCCCTTTTCCTGGAGAAGGAAGAGGAACTTGACAAATATCTGTGCAGTGATCAGTGAGTCACCAAGCGCAGTATGCCTCCCCCTCACCTCCACACCCAGACGCCGGGCAACGGCGTCCAGCGAGTGCTCTGGTGTGTGGGCATGCAGATAGCGTGACAGTTCCAGTGTGTCGAGGACCGGTCCGCGGAAGCGGACATTTGCCCTGCCTTCCTTCATTCTTATAAAACGCATGTCGAAAGCGGCATTATGTCCCACAAGGACGGCATTACCCACAAACGCATGAAAACGGCCCAGCACTTCTTCCAGGGGAGGCTTCCCGCCGACCATGTCAGCGGTGATCCCGTGAATGCGGACCGAGGACTGCGGGATACTTCTCCCGGGGTTCACTAACTCGTCAAAGGTCTCACCGACTATAATGCCCCGTTTAATAATTTTCACACCGGCAAGGGAAATGATCTCGTCGCCTTCAAGGGGAGTGAGACCCGTCGTCTCGGTATCGAACACAACAAAGGTCATCGTGCTCAATGGGAGGTCCCTCAAGGGTGAGGTTTCTGCGGCCTCTTCGGTGGCAGAGAAGTCGGTGTAAACGGGCCTGGCCGGAACCAGGGGGAACGCAGGTTCCCACTGGCGTGTGGAAGACGGCAGGGGCAGTCGCAGTATGGCAAAGCCCGGGGTGTGATGGGGGCTGCTCCATATTTCACTCCCCAGGCGCTCAAGCACGTCCGAAACAGTATGAGCGGCAAACGCCTCAGGCAATCGGGACTTCCAGTCCCGGATCTCTGCCTCCGGCACTGCTTCGCCGGGCCAGTAGAAATTGAAATACACACGTTTATCCCCCAGCAGCGTCTCGACCTCCATATTCCGTGCCCCGGCATGCTCATGGATCCTCAGAGCCAGAAACTCAAGCAGAAGGAGCAGGGAATGGATATCCGTTCTTACCCAAAGAGGATCCCCTATCAGGGTAAGCCTGAGCCCCTTTTCCTCAAGCCGTCTCGCCACGCAGGCAACAGCATCGTCCGAAGATACGTCGTTCATGAGGTATCTCGCAGGCTCCAACTCCTCTATCTCCCGGGCAAGGACGTCATACCGGGATGCTAGGCTTCGGGCATCAGCAGAAATAGTCTTTTCCAATGTGGCCCTGGTTGCTGTATCAATATCGGGAAGCAACTCAAGGCTGTCGGCACTAAGGATAAGACTGGTCAGGCTGGTCTGCATACCCCTGAGAGCGCTGCGCAACAGGTTTTGCCTTCGGCCACTGGCGTCGGTCTCCCTGCTTATGTCCTCACAGACAAAAAGAAAAGACCAGGAAAGGCCCGGAACTGCAGGAAGAAGGCGCATGCCGGAGCTTATGATCGTACCGGCAAGGGTCGAGCATACGAAAGAGATGCCATTGTCCGTATCCCGGTCCTTGGGACTCCGGAGGCTCCTCTGTTTCAGAAGGGCCAGCGTGCTTTCGATCGGTGACGCAGTGCAGAGCTTGTAGAGAGAGCGTCCGAGTGCAAGGTCAGAGCTGTTATTGAAAACCCTCTTCGCCGCCGGATTGTAGAACAGGATATGGGCCTTATCGTCGCACACGATGATCCCCTCCCGGAGAGACGAGAGGATGGTGTCGAGCCGGGCCTTTCTGTCTTCCATATCGCTGGAACCTGCAGATACCGCCTCTGCTATCTCCCGCCGGGCCTTCATGAGGGCTGCACCGATATCGCCGGCAGCTTTCGGGATATCGCCCAGAAAATGCGGGTGTGCCACGTTAATGACATATCCCGGGTTTATGTCGCTGATTATCCGTATCTCCCGGCTGAGCATCCTTAAAGGACTGATTACATAAAAGTAAAGGACTGTGTAGATCGTCAGAAGAAGCACGGCGGTGATAAAGGCGGTGACCTCAAGAGTGAGTACTATAGATGCCCGGACAGCCGGGTCTGCGGAACGGGACAGCAGGAGTATCCCGGCACCGGCAAAAAGCACTGCAAAAAGCACTGCTGTTGCCAGCATCAAGAGCAGGAACGGGGATCGTTTGTCCAAGGTCACCTTACCCTGACAGTTCCCGGTGTCCCGGCTACCGTTCCGGTCTTCGGTCCAGTATTTCCCTGACCTTCAACATAACCTCCCGTGTCGAGAAAGGCTTGGTAATATACAGATCAGCACCCAGGGCCATCCCCTTTTCCTTCTCGACCTCACGGCCCTTGGCCGTAAGCATGATGATGGAAACATCCCTGAGCTGATCATCAGCCCTGATACGCTGGCATACTTCGTACCCGTCCATCTTCGGCATCATGATATCGAGGATCATCAGGTCCGGACGAAACTCCCTCACCGCGTCAAAGGCCTTCTGACCATCGTCAACGCTCAGCGTTTCATAACCATCTCTCTTCATCAGGAGTTCGAGGGCAAGTACGATATTCGGCTCATCATCAACGATCAGAACGCGTGGCATGTCTGTTCCTCCCTCACAAGAGCGCCTTTTCGATATTCTACCATAATACGCTTATCGTCAGGCAGAAACTCTTTGTCTGCCCGGCTGGTTTCCCGAAGCCTTTTGCCGGACAGGCATGCCGCTCACCCGTTTCATAAATCCTGGACTTTTTAAGGCCAGAGCTGTACCATGTAAGCATGGAGCAGAGACCTGCTGATTCCGGAACATAAGCCGCAATGCTGAGAAAAAATGCAGCCGTTTTTTTGAAGAGCCTGCCGCCGTTCAGACTGCTGGACGAACAATCACTCGGCAGACTGATCGGCCACCTCATCATGGAGCTTTATCCTGACGGTTCGCTGATTCTGAAGCAGGGAGAGCCAACGTCTCGCGGTCTTTACATTATCAGAGAGGGGCGAGTCAAAATATCGGCCCGCACCTCACCTGACCTTGAGCAGACGATAGATTACAGGGACTCCGGTCAGAGCTTCGGGTTCCTGTCACTTGCTGAAGACGAGCTCCTCGATGTATCAGTACAGGCTGACGGAGACACCATCTGCTATGTTCTGGGCAGCGCTCAGGTAACAGAACTGCTGGACGAACATCCGTCTTTGCGGGAATATCTGATCCCGTCATATTTCCCGAAGCAGGGTAATAAGCCTGCCGGAACACCCTCGTATCCGAACACCCTGCCCCTGGGTTCTGACAGGGTCCTCTTTACTACTACGGTTATAGATATTGCCTGCCGGGACGTTTTCACGGTCCGGGATGATGTATCGATACGGGAGGCCGCCAGATTGATGTCAACCCACAGGATCGGTGCTGTCGTCGTTGTCAACGAAGCCGGCCGTCCCGAAGGGATCGTCACCTCATCTGACCTGCGTGACAGGGTACTGATACGGGAGCGGGAACTGTCGGATCCTGTCTGTGAGATCGCCAGCAGCCCCCTGGTCACGGTGGACGCCTCTGATCTCTGTTTTGAGGCACTTTTGAAGATGATGAGCCATGAGTTGCACCACCTGGTGGTGCTGGATGCCGGAAGGCTCGCTGGTATCGTCAGCAACCACGATTTTCTGATCCTGCAGGGCATATCCCCTTACATTATGGTGAGGGAGGTTGAGGACCAGGGTACTGTGGAGGGCCTGGCCTCCACGTCGGGGAAGGTACGGGGCCTGATAGCCCAGCTTCTCAGGGAAGGGGCCGGAGCCGGCAGCATACTGAGAATCGTTACAACGGTGAACGACCGCATCGAACGCAGGATACTGGACCTTGCACTGAAAACACTCGGCCCGTCCCCTGTGTCTTTCTGCTGGATCGTGTTCGGGAGTTCCGGAAGGAAGGAACAGACCTTTATAACGGATCAGGACAACGCCATCATCTATGTCGACCCTGCCGATGAAGAGGAAGGGGTGTGGGCGGAGGAGTACTTCGGCCGGTTTGCGGAGTTTGTCGTTGACGCCGGCCTGAGGTGCGGGTTCAAACTCTGTCGGGGTAATTTCATGGCTTCCTTCCCTCACTGGAGGCAGCCCCTGTCGGCCTGGGAAAAAAGATTCAGCAGCTGGATCATGACGCCCACGAAAAAGGCCATCCATAATTCGGCAAATCTGTTTGATTTCAGAGGACTCCACGGAGACATGCGTCTCGCCACGGCACTTAAAGAACACCTTATGTACTCACTCCGGAATCAACAGTTCTTTTTGAATGCCTTTCGTGATAAACAGTTCTTTCTGAAGGCCTTTGCTGACTACATAACCGACTACCGTCCGCCTCTGGGCATGTTCGGATCTCTGATGTTCGAAAAGGACGGTGATCACGCCGACCACCTCAACCTCAAGGATAAATGTCTTACCCCGCTGATCAATATAATTCGCCTTTTCAGCTTCGAATGCAATATACCGGAGACCTCCACACTCGAGAGAATAGCTGTTCTGAAGGACATTCACCCCGTAATGAAAAAGACCGGAGAGGATCTGCAGCATGCCTTTGAATTCATTTCCCTGCTGCGGATCCGGCATCAGCTTGAGCAGGCCGCTTCGGACATCGTCCCCGACAACTTCATCGCCCCTAAACACCTGAGCTCCCTCGAACTGAGAAACCTCACGGAGATACTAAAGCTGATCGATCAGCTCATTGACGGGATAGCAAAAAAATATGCCTCCTGATAAAGAGCCATGATCCCTTAGTCCGGGCTGACCCTGTCGAGACGCTGCCCTTTTCTTCCCTCGGGGCGGCGACCGTATGTCATCCTTTTTTACAGCCCATCTTTTTTGCGCTCACCGATATTGACTATTAAGTAACCACTATGGTTATATTTTAATATGACCCATTCCGGAGGTACGCCATGGAAAAGATCATTGTCCTGACAAAGGACGATTCACTGAAGGCGGAGCTTGAGGGAGTCTTTCCAAGGAACTATAAGCTCCTTATGAACGCTTCTGCTCAGAAGGAAGCGTTCATTTTCTTCGATATCGACAGCATCAAGCCGGGTATGATCCGGGATCTGAGTGAAAATAATTTTGTGGTCGCCGTCACCAGGCAGAAGTGGACCGCCCCGGTTATGGAGGCGTCAACGTTCGGAGCATACGAGGTGGTGCACCGCCCCCTGGCTCAGGAAACGGTGCTGCCGATCCTCTCCGAGCTGAGTTCCTTCAGGGAGGAGCTGCAGAGCCATCTGACCCTCGCAAGCCTGCCGCCGACGCCCACCTGTGCCATCGTCGGGCAGTCACCGATCATCATGGACGTCTGCAAAAAACTTGCGCGTCTGTCGCAGGTCGACGCCCCGGTACTGATCACCGGCGAGACCGGCACCGGCAAGGAGCTCATAGCCGAATCGATAGCACAGCTCTCGTCGCGCTTCGGCAAACCGTTCGTTGTCGTGAACTGCGCTGCGGTGCCGGAGAACCTGCTTGAATCGGAGCTTTTCGGATTTGAAAAGGGATCTTTTACCGGCGCGGTTGCTGCAAAGGAGGGGATATTGAAGATAGCCGACGAAGGTTCTGTTTTCTTCGACGAAGTGGGAGAACTGCCCCTGGCACTGCAGGGCAAGCTGCTGCGCTTCCTTCAGACCCAGACCTTCTACCCGATCGGCAGCACCAGGGAACTGCAGGTGAATGTCCGGGTCATTTCAGCGACGAACAGGGACCTCGGGAGCATGGTCAAAACAGGCACGTTCAGGGACGATCTTTATCACCGCCTGAGCGTCACCTCGATCCATATCCCCCCCCTCCGTGAGCGCAAGAAGGACATCCTCCCCCTCGTCACCTTTTTTGTGAACAAGTATAAGCATACGGCCCCGCGCGCCATACGGGGGGTCTCAAAGGCCTTTCTGAAGAAACTGGCCTCGTATGAGTGGCCCGGGAACATCCGCGAGCTTGAAAACAGCATACGCTCTGCCCTGGCCCTCTCAAAAACACATTACCTTTCAACCTACGAACTGAAAGAGCTTGGTGACCGTCATCCGGTGACACCCCGATCGTCTTCCCAGGAGACCTTCTCCTCTGCAGTCATCCCTTTTATAAAAGAGGCCATGGGGAGGAATGAAACGAACATCTACGATAAGGTACACCAGGAAGTGGACAGGACACTCCTCGACTATGTCCTGTCCGCTACGAAAGACAACCAGTCTGAAACAGCCCGCATCCTCGGAATAAACCGCCTTACCCTGAGAAAAAAACTGAACGCACGCTAAAAGCCAGAGCGCTCCGGGTGCCCGGTCCTCTGGTCGAACTCAGCCTATTTCTTTGTCTTCTTCTTTGCAGGGGCCTTCTTCGACGGTTCCACGGCATTGGCTGCCTTTTTCTGCAAGGCCGAAGGACCCTTGGCCTGGAGGTCGGTAGAGCTCTTTTTCTGAAGTGCTGTGCTGCCCGCACCGCTGTCTTCAAGGATACCCAGGATATTCTTTTCCCTGACCATGAGTATCTGCTGACCGTCCAGCTCAAACTCACTGCCCATATATCTTTCGTACAGAACATGCTGGCCGGGCCTGACCTCGCAGGGGATGAATTTCTTCTCGTCCTTCTTGGCCGAACCCTTTTTGGTCTCGTACGCACCGGGCCCAACCGCCTCAACCGTGCCCCATTGCGGCTTCTTCTTTGCAACCTCGGGGATTATAATGCCTCCCGCGGTCCTCTCCTCGGCATCGGTCGCCTTTATGACGACCCAGTCATTCAAGGGTCTGATCTTCATAAGCTCCATCCTCCATCAACGGTGTAAATTTGTACCTCTATTTAAAACCTTAGGCTTCAGGGATGTCAATCTGGCAGGGGTTCGTACGAAATTATGGTATCATATCCTGCGTGACAGACCATGCATAATCTCATCAGTTTTTCAGGGATCTTTGTCATCATGGCCGTTGCCTGGATGCTTTCTGCGGACAGGAAAGTGGTCAACTGGCGCGTCATCCTCTGGGGAACCCTCCTTCAGCTTGTCTTCGCCCTGTTCATCTTTGTCGTTCCCGCCGGCTCACAGGTCTTCCTTATGGTGAATGAGGTGGTGGTAAGGGTCCTTGACAGTGCCACCGCCGGGATCAGGTTTCTGTTCGGGAGGCTTGCCCTGCCGCCGGGGACGAAGAACGAGGCAGGAGAGGAATCTCTCGGCTTCATTCTTGCATTTCAGGCGCTGCCGACAATAATATTCTTTGCCAGCCTGATGGCAGCGCTCTACTACATGGGGGTCATGCCGAAGATCATTCGGTTATTTTCAATCGTCTTTACGAAGCTGATGAGGATCAGCGGGGCCGAGGCTCTGAGCGTCTCAAGCAACATATTCGTTGGGGTCGAGGCGAACATGACGGTGCTGCCCTATCTGAAAACAATGTCGCGGTCGGAGATCTGCACCATACTGGCTGCCGGGATGTCCACGACCGCCTCGAGCGTCCTGGCGCTGTATGTTTTTCTCCTGCAGGGACGGTTCCCGACCATTGCCGGGCATCTCGTATCTGCCTCGATCATCTCGGCGATCGCCGCAATAGTCATTTCAAAGATCATCATGCCTGAGACCGGTCAGCCGATCACCCTCGGTGTTGAGATAGAGCCCCATTACAAGAAGGAATCATCCCTCATGGAAGCGGTCATCAACGGGGCAAACGAAGGGGTGAAGATGCTGGTCGGGGTCGTTGCCCTGCTGCTGGCATTCCTCGGTATTGTCGCCCTGTGTGATCTCATGCTTGGGGCCGTCGGGATAAAGCTCAACGATCTTTTCGGCCTGCATGCCGACTGGTCGATAAAGGGCATCCTCGGGTATCTCTTCTATCCGTTCGCGCTTATTATCGGTGTCCCGCCTGTCGACGCCCTGGAGGTCTCGAAACTGATCGGGGAGCGGGCGGTGCTTACCGAAGTAAAGGCTTATCAGGACCTTGCAGCCCTTATGTCCGCCGGGACTCTGAAGCATCCAAGGTCGGCGGTGCTTGCCGCTTACGCGCTCTGCGGCTTTGCGCATGTGGCATCACTGGCGATCTTTGTCGGCGGTACGGCAGCGCTCGTCCCCACAAGGACAAAGGACATCTCCGCCGTCGGGCTCAGGGCCCTTGCAGCAGCGACCCTCGCCTGCCTGATGACGGCCGCAGTCGCCGGCACATTCTTTGTCGAGGGCTCGATACTCCTGGGAAGGTGAGCGCCGCCGGCCGGCCTGAAAATTTATATTTATAATTTTAATTATTATGTTGTATTATAAGTTTCACTAACAAGTTGACAGCGGCCATATTCCTTGATAGATATGGCAAAGAGCGATCGGGCATTAACTCAGAACGAAGGAAGGTGCGGATCTATGCTACTTAACTGCTGGGAGTTTATGAAGTGCGGCAAGGCCTCCAAGAACCAGTCCGATATCTGCCCTGCGGCCACCGAAGTGATGGCCGACAAACTCAACAGGGGAAAGAACGGCGGCCGGATGTGCTGGGCTGTTGCCGGAACCCATTGCCATGGTTCGGTCCAGGGAGCATACGCGGAAAAAGTGTTGCTCTGCGGCGAGTGTGACTTCAGAACAAGGGTATTGGAAGAAGAACGGTCAGGGTTCCAGAGAATATTCTTCAAGGGTCATGAGACCGCCAACCTGATCATGACCACGCCGCCAAAGGACAGGCGGGGATAACCACCGGAAAGCCGGATCAAGTTCACGCCCCTGTCAGTCGGGGCTGTTACGGCACCTGCGGGTAACTGAAAGGGACCTCCTCTCCCGAGAGCGCTTCGACAAGAAAGGTCTTGAGATATCTTTTTTCCTCAAGGCTCAAACCAAGTGGTTTCAGGACAGTATTCCCCTGCCCTCCTCCCCGGTCAAAGAAATCGATCACCTCTTCGAGGGTCCCGAAGACACCGTTATGCATGTAAGGACCGGTCTTGGCGATGTCGAGAAGGGCGGGCGTCCGGAAGGCCTTCCAGTCCTTTTTCTCCTTGGTTATGAGATACCGGCCGGGGTCCTCTTTAAGGTCCCTGTATTCCGCAAAGTGATAGACCTTCGCCACAAACCGCATGGTCGCGGAATACCGCGGATCGTCCTTGTATGCCGGGTTCTCCGGTACGTTCAGCGCATGGAACTTGTCATCAGAAAGAGTCACACTATAATGACATTCGATGCATTTCCCCTTTTCCTGAAACAGATCCATGCCTTTTTTCGCGTCTGCCGAGAGAGCCTTTTTGTCCCCCAGGAGATAACGGTCAAGGGGAGTATTGACCGACACCAGTGTCCTTTCAAACGCGGCAAGAGCTATCGCTATCCGTTCTTTGGTGGTGTCTCCATCACCGAAGGTCTTCGCGAACTCCTCAACATAGGCAGGCACGGACCTGATCTCCTCCTCAATATAATCAAGGTTCTGGTTCATCTCAAAGGCCGACATCATCGGAAAGAGCGCCTGGTCCTCGAGGGACGTTACACGTCCGTCATGGAAGAGGAACTTTTGAAACGCAATGTTCAGGAGCGTGGGGGAGTTCCTCCAGTTCCTGGTGGTCGGGTAACTCTGCGAGATATCCTGCCCGTCGGTGAAGGCCTGTTCGGGTATGTGGCAGGTTGCGCAGCTTGTCGTCCCGTCCCCTGACAGCCGCCGGTCAAAGAAGAGCTTTTTCCCGAGTTCGACCTTCCCCTGCGTCTGCACCTCCTGTTTCGGCATGGGAGCGAACCTGAAAGGCTCAAGGTGCGCAGCATAAGAGAGCCCGGCCAGGGCGACGCTGCAGACAAGGGCGATCAGAAAGATCCTGCTATTTTTTGGCATTTTTGAGTTCCTCATCAATGATCTTTTTCAGGTATTCATATGGCCTGTTGCCGACCACCTGCCTGCCGTTGATATAATAGGTCGGCGTATTATAGAGGTCCAGGCTCTGGGTGAGCTTCAGGTCGGCTTCGATCGCCGCGGCATGCTTCTTCGTATCGAGCGATGCGGTAAAGGCCTTTATATCAAGCCCGAGCTCACGGGCATAGCTAATAAGGCTCTCACGGTCAAGCTTCGGGGAGTTCTTAAGCAGGATATCATGCATCTCCCAGTATTTCCCCTGGTCAGCGGCCGCAAGCGAGGCCTCTGCGGCGATATGGGAATGGTCGCGGTACTTGTAAGGATAGTTCTTTATCACCAGCCGCATTTTGCCTTTGTAGGACTCCATGAGCTTTTTGACGGTCGGACCGGCCGCCTTGCAGTGCGGTCATTGAAAGTCAAGAAACTCGATGATGGTAACCGGCGCGTCCTTCGGCCCCATCTGAGGGGAGTCGCCGACCGGGACAGTGAAGCGCTGTTCGGCAGCAAAAGACCCGGTGACAAGAAAGAAGAGAAGAAAAACAGCCTGAATGGTTCTCATGATCCCTCCCGTAAAAAATAAAAGGGCGGGTCAATACGACCCGCCCTCCGTAAAAACCATTCTAGTGCTCAGCCTTTGCTTCGTGCAGTACCGGCAAAAAGACAACTGCGAGCCGGTAGAGGAAGACACCCAGGGCGATAAGGCCGAGGGTTATCCCGATCTCCTTGGATGTCGGGAAATAGCTCACCCCGCTGCCGAGCTGTGCAAAGAAATTGGTATTGAAACGGTTCATGATGACGCCGCCGATGACGAGGACCGATGCCCCGAGCACTCCCGAGACAGATTCCCTGACCCCCCGTATCGCCAGCAGGACCATGGGGGCGACAACACCGAGGCCGACCTCAGCCAGAAAGAGCTTGCTGGCCGTGCCGCCGTCGAAGGCCAGCGGAAGTGCCCCCCTCATGCCGAGGTCAGCGACCTTCACGATCAGGTAGACCAGCAGGGTAATGGCCGTCCCCTTCCCTACCCCTCTGATAATGTCGGTCTCGTAATCCCGCTTGAAGGCCCAGGCACTGACTATGGACTCGAAACATACCATCGCAAGGCCGACCGCAATGGCCGAGATATAGAACATCTGCGGCATAAGCTTTGAATACCACAGCGGGTGAAGCTTGCCGGGCATGATCAGGAAAAAGGCCCCGAGCGAGGACTGATGGAGGAACGAAAGGATGATACCGAGGATGACCAGCGGAAACGTAAAGAACTTCAGGAACTTCAGCAGCAGGTTCAGCTTCAGTTTCTCAAGAAATGCCGGTGCAAACTCGAGCCCGAGCACAATCGAATAGAGGGTGATGCACCAGACCACCTCGAACATGACCGAGCGGTGCTGCCACATCACCAGGGGATGCCAGAAACGGGTTGGCTGTCCGATGTCGACGACCAGGCCGACAACGACCATAAGATACCCTATGAAGGCGGTCAGGATAGCAGGCCGCGCGATAGGTTTATATTTCTTCATATTGAAAATGTAGACGGCTGCAGTGATGGTAAAGCCGCCGGCCGCGAGGGCGACCCCGCATAAGACGTCAAAGGCGATCCAGATCCCCCAGGGCACTGAGTCTGACAGATTTGTTGACGGACCAAGGCCGTAACTGAAACGGTAATATGCGGAATATACGCCATAGGCGATCACTGCCAGCAGTATAAGCGTGCCGATCGAAAAAACAGACAGGTCCTTTTTGTTGGTTGTATCACTCATGGGTTAACCCTCCTTTCCTTTCTCATCAGGCGGAACCGCGCTGTCGCTGTTGCCGCGGTTCCTGATGAAGGCGATGGCTGACAGGATAACGGCGAGTCCGCCGACCGCGTACGGTATCTTCGAAAGCGAGGCCCAGGTCAGATCCGGCAGAGGGCCCTTGGGGATGCCGGCCTTGAAGCCCATCTTGTCAAAAGGTACAGAGGACAGGTACATCCAGGCTGTACCGCCTGCCTCTTCCTTGCCGTAAATATGGTTCACATATTTTTCAGGATGCTCCTTTATCCTCCGCTCTGCCTCTGCAAGGATCTTGTCATGGTCTCCGAAGATGATCGCATTCGGCGGACAGGTCTTCACACATGCCGGCTCCATGCCGTCGGCGATCCGTTCTGCGCAGAAGGTGCATTTCTGGACCACCGGATATTTTTTGTCCCATTCATATTTGGGGATCTGGAAAGGACATGCCATCATGCAGTAACGGCAGCCGATGCATTTCTCCGGCTCATAGGTCACCGGACCTGCAGGGGTCTTCGTAAAGGCGCCCACCGGGCAGGCAGAGGCACATGCCGGGTTCTTGCAGTGCATGCACTGAACCTTGATAAAATCCCAGGTTACATCGGCATCCTTATCATTTTCGATGAATTTGACAAGGGTGTATGTCTCGGAGTTCATATCTCCCGGACTGGTAAAGTTGCCGGTCATCTGGGTCTTCTTTGTGGAGCGCTGGTTCCAGCTCTTGCAGGTTACCTGACATCCCCTGCAACCGATGCATTTCGTCAGGTCGACCAAAGCGCCTTGTGGTTTGGTTATGGTTGCCATATCGCCCTCCTAAGCCTTCTGGACATTGACCATAAAGGCCTTTGTCTCAGGTATCATCGTATTTGCGTCACCGACGGTCGGGGTGAGCAGGTTTGCGCTGTCCCCGCCGCTGCCGTCCTCAGGGTACTGCCAGCCAAAATGATAGGGAAGGCCGACCTGATGGATCGTCGAACCGCCGACCTTGAAGGGTTTGAAGCGCTTGGTCACTACCGCTTTTGCCCATACCTCACCCCGGCCTGATCTGACGATCACCTTGTCGCCGTTGCTGATGCCCTTTTCCTGGGCCAGTTCGACGCTGAGCTCCACGAACTGCTGCGGCACGGCCTCGGCAAGCCAGGGCACATGCCGTGTCATAACACCCGTCTGCCAGTGTTCAGAAACACGGTATGTGGTCGCTACATACGGATATCTCATGTCGCAGGAAAAGAAGATATCCTCGGCAGCCCCCTTGTCCTTGTCAGAAAAGATCTTCACTGCCGGGTTGATCTTCGTCTTCGACATAAGATTTTCCTGAAGCGGGCATTCAAGCGCCTCATAGTGCTCGGGGAACGGCCCGTCGGCAAGCCCCGGCCCAAAAAGACCGCCGACCCCGGAGGCCGTCATGATGAACGGAAGCTTCCCTGTCTTTTCAGTGGCCATAGGCGGGGCAGGACCGTCAGGGACATCGCCGTCCCATCCCGGAACGACCTTATTCGTGACCGGGTCGATCTTGTCGGGGTTCCATTTAATAACGGCCCGCTTCGGGTCCCAGGGTTTGCCCTCGGGGTTGACCGAGGCGCGGTTATAGATAATACGCCGGTTGACCGGCCAGGCCCAGGCCCACTCAGGGAACATAGCGAGACCGGTCGGATCGGTCTTCTTCCGGCGGGC
>SCQH01000046.1 GCA_004321925.1 Nitrospirota bacterium
TATAGATGAACCCCGGCCTGCCGATGCCCTTCCTCTTTGATATATAGGTGACGATGCCTTTTTTCTCAAGGGCGAGCAGGTGCTGTCTGACCCCCATCGGCGTGATCTGGATCTGTTTGCTCATATCGTCGATAGACATCCCGCCATGCTTTTTCAGGAGATGGACGATGCTTTCCCTGGTCGGGTTCCTGTCAAGAAAAAATTCCATGTCAAAAGATAACATATTACATACTAATTTGTAAATATATATTTTTACAGATTTAATAGACATATTCTACGAGCAAAGAATAAGCAGCAAAGAGCATAGAGCAAAGAGCAAAAACCATAGATAATAAAACCTGGAACATAGAATTGGCTTGTACTCTTGGCCCTATGCTCTTTGCTCATGATATATGATATTATTAAGACAGGCACAAGATTTCTGACACTCTATAACTACGTAAAAGGAGCATTACATGATCACGGGGAAAGAAGATCTGTTGCAGTCGCTTATCGAGGCTTTCTTGATGGAAAAGGGAACAAATATTTTTTATGCAGAGGCCTCGTCAAGGGCAGCAGACCCCTCGGCAAAAAAAATGTTCCAGGACCTGACGGTCTGGGAGGAAAAGCATATGGAGTTTATCCGGTTCCTCTATCAGTCGATTCAGGGGGACCGTGATATTGAGGGGTTCGAGTCCTTCCAGGCAAAGACCGAGACCGGGGTGACCGAGGCAGGCATCCCGATCAAGGACCTTGAGGCAACGATAGAAAAATATGCCTTTGTGGATGACCGGACAGCGCTGAAGGTCGCTCTGGAGATAGAGGGCAAGGCCTACGGCCTTTACCGGAGGCTCTCGGAGATCGCCTCCGACCCCAATGCGCGGACCGTTTTTAAGGAGATGATGGGCCAGGAACAGAAACACGTTGCTTTTCTCCGGGAACTGGAGGGCAGGCTTGCTTAAGCTCCGCGACGGGATCGTTGAGCTCTACCGAAAGGTTGCGACCTCGCTGCCCCCTGATATAGAGGAAGCACTGAAGTCTGCTCTGTCGTCAGAGGAAGAGGGTTCGTCTGCCAGGGCTGCCCTGGCGATCATCCTTGAGAACACACGGCTTGCGCGTGAAACCTCGCGGCCTCTCTGCCAGGACACGGGAGTGCCTGTCTTTTACGTCCAGGTCCCGGTCGGGCTCAGCCAGCTTGAGCTCAGGGAGACGATCCTTGATGCGACCAGGCTTGCGACGGTGAAGGTGCCGCTGCGGCCGAATGCCGTGGATGGTATAACGGAAAAAAATTCGGGCGACAATACCGGGACCGGATTTCCGATCATATATTTTGAGGAAACTTCCGGCAGTACCCTTACGATAGACCTGATGCTGAAGGGCGGCGGCTCTGAGAATGCCGGCCAGACCTATCGCCTTCCTGTTTCCGAACTCAATGCTGCGCGAGACCTTGAAGGGGTCAGGCGGTGTGTCATCGATGCGGTGCAGAAGGCACAGGGCAAAGGCTGCCCACCCTATGTCATCGGGGTCGGGATCGGCGCCGCAAAGGACCAGGTCACCAGGCTTTCAAAATCTCAACTCATGCGCAAGCTGAACGATACAAATAAGATAGCTGAACTGGCAGCGCTGGAAAGCAGGCTGCTTCAGGAACTTAATCAGCTCGGTATCGGCCCCCAGGGGTTTGGCGGCAAAACGACCGTCCTCGGGGTGAAGATAGGCGTCAACCACCGGCATCCGGCCTCATATTTCGTCGATGTATCCCTCAGTTGCTGGGCTGACCGAAGAGGCAGGCTGATATGGTGAAGACGGTCGATCTTACTATCCCGATGACCGCTGATGAGGCCCGGTCCTTAAGGGCCGGCGACATGGTGTCGCTGAGCGGCAGCATCGTGACCGGGAGGGACAGGATCCATAAGCTGCTGCTTGAGGAGAGGATATCCCCCGGATCACTTCCGTTCCCGCTTGCCGGTGCAGTGCTGTATCATTGCGGCCCGATCATGCAAAAGCAGGATGACGGTTTCAGGGTGGTTGCTGCAGGCCCCACAACGAGTCAGCGGCTCGAGATGTACGAGGCGGACCTGATCAGGCAGTATGGCCTGAGGGGTATCATGGGCAAGGGCGGCATGGGCGAACAGACACGGGAGGCGCTTAAGGAGCAGGGCTGTGTTTATCTGCATACCATTGGCGGGGCAGCGGCGTATCTCGCCGACCGGGTCACGAAGGTCCTTGGTGTATGGAAGCTGGAGGAACTGGGTCTGGCAGAGGCCATGTGGCACCTTCAGGTGAAGGATTTCCCCGCAATGGTCACGATGGACTCCCTCGGCAACGACCTGCACCGCGACCTTGAGGCAGATACCTTGAGGAAGTTCACTGAACTGATAGGGAAGTAACCTCAATGATCTTCATTGCCGGGGCATCGGGGTTCATCGGCGGACATCTTGTCGACCATCTTCTGAGGCGGGGAGAAAAGATCAGGGCTCTTGTCCGCTCGGCCGGGGCTGATGAACGCTTCACCCGCTCAGGCATTCAGACGGTCGTCGGGGACATCACGCAGCCGGAGACCCTTAAGGGTGTATTGTCGCCGGATGATCTGGTCATACACCTCGTCGGCATCATTGAAGAAAAAGGACCTGCCACCTTCCAGCAGGTCCATGTCAGGGGGACGACAAATCTCGTTGCCGAGGCGAAGCAGGCAGGGGTCAGGCATTTTTTCTACCAGTCTGCACTCGGGGCTGACCTGAATTCCTGGTCCGGGTATCTCAGGACAAAGGCAGAGGCAGAAGAGGCAGTAAAGGCCGGCGGCCTGTCCCATACCATATTCAGACCGTCCCTCATTATCGGCCCCTGGGACGGTTTCACAAAGAAGATACTCGATATGCTTAAGATCTCTCCGGTGCTCCCGGTCCCGGGTGACGGCAAGGCACGGTTCCAGCCTGTTTATGTAAAGGACTGGCTGCGCTGTATACAGGCGGTCATTGAAAGCCCCGGGGCATATAGGGGGACCTTTGATATCGGCGGGCCGGAGCATCTCACCTATCAGGAGATCGTTGAGATGCTTGCGCAGGTCTCAGGACATACCAGGATGAGCGTCAATATACCGATGGGCCTGATGAGGTTCGCGGCAAGGGCCGCCGGACTCCTCCCGACCCCTCCGGTGACCCTTGATCAGCTCAGACTGCTTGAGCAGGATAATATCACTGCGCCTGACGCGGTCAGAAGATCCTTTGGGTTCGATCCGCTGCCGCTCAGGGATGCCCTGAAGGAGTTCCTGGCCTGAGTGTCCCGGGTTACTTGACCACCAGCACCGAGCAGGTGGCATGGTCCACTATCTTTGACGAGACGCTCCCGAGAAGGAACTTCCCGGCCCCATGCCTCCCATGCGAACCGGTGACGATGAGGTCTGCCTTTATTTTTTTTGCGGCGGACAGGATCTCTGAAGCAGGGTTGCCCTGACGTATCATCGTCTTTATCGGCCTGAGCCCCTTGGCCGACGCCGTGATCTTTTCCATGGCCCGGGAGGTCTCCGCCGACAGGGTCTCCAGTATCCGTGCCCTGTCGATATCCATCAGTTCGGTCAGGTATAATTCGGGTATCACCGATATGACCGTCAGCGACGAACCGAACTTTCCCGCGATCTCGAAAGCCTTTTTGACAGCTTTGTATGACGGTTTTGAGCCGTCATGTGCTATGAGGATCTTTTTCATATCACACCCCTTTCAGAAAAATATTATCAGATACAGGGCCATTTGTCTTTTATTTTTTTCAGTAAACCGTTAAAATAAAGACTTGCTTTGGGAGAGTTGGGTAAAGAATTCCACCATAAGGAGAAGACTATGGCACAAAAGGACTATTTTTTTACGTCAGAATCGGTTACCGAAGGTCATCCTGACAAGATAGCCGACCAGATCTCAGATTCCATCCTCGACGCGATCCTAGCGCAGGACCCTGTTGCACGGGTGGCCTGCGAGACCCTTGTCACGACAGGGCTTGCCTTTGTTGCCGGAGAGATCTCGACGACCTGTTATGTCCACATCCCTGATATCGTCAGGGAGACGATAAAGAATATCGGGTACACCCGGGCGAAGTACGGCTTCGATTATGAGACCTGCGCCGTTGTTACCTCGATCGACCAGCAGTCTGCCGACATTGCCCTTGGAGTCGATACCGGCGGCGCCGGGGACCAGGGCCTGATGTTCGGTTTTGCCTGCAACGAGACCCAGGAGCTCATGCCGCTGCCGATCATGCTGGCCCATAAGATCGCCCATCGTCTTTCCGAGGTCAGGAAACAGGATATCCTGGGCTACCTCAGGCCGGACGGCAAGTCACAGGTGACAGTGGAATACCGGGACGGGAAGCCATACCGTATAGACACGGTCGTTGTTTCGTCCCAGCACAGCCCCGAGATCCACCTGCAGGAGATGAGGGAAGACATCATTGAGAAGGTCATCAAGCCGGTCGTGCCTAGAGAACTTCTGGACGAGGAGACCGTCAAGTACTACATAAATCCCACCGGCCGGTTCGTCGTCGGTGGTCCGATGGGCGACACGGGGCTGACCGGCAGAAAGATCATCGTCGACAGCTACGGCGGTGTCGGCAGTCACGGCGGAGGCTGTTTCTCCGGCAAGGACCCGACAAAGGTCGACCGTTCCGGGGCCTATATTTCCCGGTATATTGCGAAGAACATCGTTGCCTCCGGCATAGCCGACAGGCTCGAGGTGCAGCTGGCCTATGCCATAGGGATCCCCGAACCGGTTTCGATCCTCGTGGAGACCTTCGAGACCGGGAAGGTCGACGACGCAAAGATCGTCGAACTGATCAGGAAGCATTTCAACCTGACGCCCAAGGGGATCATCGAGCACCTGAATCTCAGGAGACCCATCTTCAAGAAGACCGCTGCCTACGGTCATTTCGGGAAGAACGACCCTGACTTCACCTGGGAGGCGACGGATAAGGCAGCGGCGCTCAGGAAGGATGCAGGACTCTAGGAACGGGATCAGGAATATGGAGTCCGAAGGCAGGACCGGTAGCGCATCATGAGATCGATCTGCAGGGCAGCCCGAAGGGGCTGCCCTGAACATTCTGAGACAAGGAACCCGACTTCAACCCAAACCCGTCGAGGGGCGCTGCAGCAGTCACCATATGGTGGGTCTGTCAGGCTCGACGGGGTGGTTCAACAGGAACAACGGCGCCCATTCACTAACCTGAATGGGAGGAATATCAATGGCTAAGAAAGACTACGTTGTCGCTGACATCAAACTGGCAGAGTGGGGCCGCAAGGAGATCAGGATCGCTGAGACCGAGATGCCCGGTCTTATGGCGATTCGTGAAGAGTATGCAAAACGCCGGCCGCTGAAGGGCGCGCGTATTACCGGCTCGCTGCACATGACCATCCAGACGGCAGTGCTCATCGAGACGCTGGAGGCTCTCGGCGCGGAGGTTCGGTGGGCTTCGTGCAACATCTTCTCCACCCAGGACCACGCTGCCGCAGCCATCGCAGCGGGTGGAACGCCGGTCTTCGCCGTGAAGGGCGAATCGCTCAAGGAGTATTGGGATTATACACATCGCATATTCGAATGGCCGGACGGCGGGTTCTCGAACATGATCCTCGATGATGGAGGCGATGCAACGCTCCTGCTGCACCTGGGCGCACGGGCAGAGAAGGACATCAAGGTGCTGGGCAAGCCCGACAGCGAGGAAGCGACGGTGCTGTTCGCATCGATCAAGGCTCAGCTTAAGAAGGACCCGACGTGGTACTCGACGCGGCTGGCCAGGATCAAAGGGGTGACCGAGGAGACCACCACGGGCGTCCATCGCCTCTACCTGATGCACGAGAAGGGCGACCTCAAGTTCCCCGCCATTAATGTCAACGACTCGGTCACCAAGTCCAAGTTCGACAACCTCTACGGCTGCCGCGAATCGCTGGTGGACGGCATCAAGCGCGCCACCGACGTGATGATCGCGGGCAAGATCGCCGTGGTCTGCGGCTACGGCGACGTGGGCAAGGGGTCTGCACAGGCGCTCCGCGCTCTGTCCGCCCAGGTATGGGTCACCGAGATCGACCCGATCTGCGCGCTCCAGGCCGCCATGGAAGGTTACCGCGTGGTTACCATGGATTATGCCTGCGATAAGGCCGACATCTTCGTCACGGCTACCGGGAACTATCATGTCATCGACCACCAGCACCTGCTGAAGATGAAGGACCAGGCGATTGTCTGCAACATCGGACACTTTGACTCGGAGATCAACGTCGCCTCGCTTGAGAAATACAAGTGGGAAGAGATCAAGCCTCAGGTCGACCACGTCATCTTTCCAGGCAAGAAACGCATCATCCTCTTGGCGAAGGGCCGTCTCGTGAACCTGGGCTGCGCTACGGGCCACCCATCGTACGTGATGTCATCCTCCTTCGCCAACCAGACCATCGCCCAGATCGAACTGTTCACGCGCACGAAGGACTACCCGGTGGGCGTGTATACACTGCCGAAACACCTGGACGAGAAGGTTGCCCGGCTGCAGCTGAAGAAGCTGAACGCGCAGCTGACCACGCTGACCGATCAGCAGGCTGCCTATATAGGCGTATCCAAGAAAGGCCCGTACAAGTCGGCACACTACCGCTACTGAGCGAACGGGTATCAGCCTAACCTTTCAACGGTGAATTGAAAATTCTGGACAGGCCCCCCGTGAAAACGGGGGGCTTTTTTACGGGAGGAAGTATGACAGAAGAAAAAAAGGAAAAATGGCTTAATTATCTGGCTCTTAGCACGATCATCTTTGCGGTATGCGCAACGCTCTCCACATTCAAGGGCGGAAGCCACTCCACAAGGTCGGTGCTGTCTCAGTCGCAGGCCTCGGACCAGTGGGCTTATTTTCAGTCCAAGAGCATCAAGGGATATCTCTATGAACTTCAGAAGGAAAAGTTCGAGCTGGAACTCAAGGCTGCTGACCCGAGGACGAAAAAGCTCCTCGGAGAGGACTACGAAAAGAGGATCGGCGCCTATGCGGGGAAGATCAGGAAGTACGACGAAGAGAAGGTCACGATCCAGAACGACGCAAAGGCCCTCGAGGCGCAGCGCGATGATGCGCAGAGGCATTCAAAGGCCTTCGGGATGGCGGTGATCTTCCTCCAGATAGCCATCCTGCTGTCGTCCATTGCCGCCCTGCTGAAGAAAAGGATCGTCTGGCTGACCGGCCTTCTCTGCGGGGTCTTCGGACTCGTTTATTTTGCAAATGGTTTCTGGCTATTCATGCCCTGACCGGCCCTCGTAAGCCGGGAGGCTTTTTATTTGAAGAGTGCCTTTTTTTCTGATACAATCCTAATCAAGAGACAGTATAGGTCATGAGATAAGGGATGACAGAAGATATAACCGAAAAAAGGCACCATAAACGGTACCTCGTCGAGGGGATGGACATCAGCGGTACCCTGATGTTCGCGGCGCATGTGAGCGTCATCAATATCAGTATAAGCGGCATATCGCTGAAGGCTGACCGGAGGCTCGAGCTCGGCAGGGAATATACCATAAAACTGAAGGACCGCGAGAGGATCGTCACGGTCAAAGGGCAGGTCATGTGGTCGTCTCTGACCGGGAGCAAGCCGGGGCCCCACGGTGAGATGGTCCCGGTATACAGTGCCGGCCTGAAATTCACCGATGTCCTCAACGACCGGATCAACGAGATCGTGAACTTTATCGAAGGCCACCTCAGGGGAGAGGAGCACCGCCTCACCGGTCTGAGGTTCAATATTACGAGACTTTCAGCGGCAGTGCTGCATTTTCCCTCCCACTATGTTGTCAGAAAGATCAGCGCAGGCGGTATGCTCATCGAAAGCAGCGAGGCGCTTGACGTTGAGAGCCGGTTCCCGATGGAGCTGTCGATACCTGAGGAATTGCCGGTCTCCTTCACCGGCAGGGTCGCATCCTGCTCGGAAGTCAGCAACAAAGGGGTGGATCATTTTGATATAGGCATTGAGTTCATTTCGATGAACGACGATGACAGGAAGAAGGTTGACGGCCTCATTAAGCTGCTCAATGCCATGGATCAGCGGTCCCCGTCCCTGTGATCCCCGGTGGTCCCCTTCTGTGCTTGAAAAAATAAGGAAAATCGGCAATACTATCAATCTGTTAGCGCGCGGAACGACATAAATAAAGCCGGCCGTTCCTGTCTGCCGCAGATTGACCGTATGAAAGAACTCGAAAAACTCAGAAAAAATATCGACGGGACCGACGATGAGATCCTCAAGCTCCTCAATAAGCGGGCGGGGTATGTCCTTGAGGTGGGCAATATCAAACGCGCCAGCAGGGTCAAGTTCTACCGACCCGACCGTGAACGCAGGATCCTCGAGCGGCTGACCCGGGACAACAGCGGACCTTTCCCCAACGATGCCCTGCGGGCGATCTACCGCGAGATACTCTCGGCCTCGCTCTCACTCGAAGAACCGCTGAAGGTCTCCTGCCTCGGGCCGCTGGCGACCTATACGCATCTGGCCGCCCTGAGGTTCTTCGGCTCCTCTGCCGCCTTTGTGCCGGTCGACAGCATACGCAAGGTCTTCGAGAATGTCGAGACGAACAAGGCCGAATACGGCGTCGTCCCGATAGAGAATTCCAACGAAGGCGTGGTGAGCCATACGCTCGACATGTTCATCGACTCTGACCTGCAGGTCGTGGCCGAGATCATCCTTGAGATATCTCATAACCTGCTGTCGAAACAGACGGACCGCCGCAAGATCAAGAAGGTCTACTCCCATCCGCAGGGCCTGGCACAGTGCAGGGCCTGGCTCGAGGCCAATATGCCTGGTGTGCCGGTGGCCGAGTCGACCAGCACTGCCCGCGCAGCCGAGCTTGCCGCAAAAGAGCCCTATACCGCGGCGATCGCCAGCGAGATCGCTGCCCGCATGTATGACCTCAATATCGTCGAACGCAACATCCAGGACAGCAGGCGCAATATCACGCGCTTCCTCGTCATCTCGAAAGAGTTCCCTCACCGCACCGGCAATGACAAGACCTCGGTGATGTTTTCGATAAAGCATAAGCCCGGGACCCTCTATGACGTGCTGCTGCCGTTCAAAAGGGCAAAGATAAACCTGACGAAGATCGAATCCAGGCCATCAAAGCGAAAGGCCTGGGAGTATATATTTTTTGTTGATATGGAAGGGCATGTCGAGGACAAGAAGATCAGCAGGGCGATCGACCAGCTTAAGGAAAACTGCCTGTATCTGAAGATCCTCGGATCATACCCCCAGGGGAGGATCCAATGATACGACCGCCGGATTATGTGCTTGGCATACAGCCGTATGTACCGGGAAAGCCTTTGGAAGAGCTTGAACGGGAGCTCGGGATAACCAATTCGATAAAGCTTGCCTCGAACGAGAACCCTGTCGGCCCGTCTCCTGCAGCCATGCAGGTACTCCAGTGCTCCTTTGCCAATATCCACCGGTACCCTGACGGCGGAGGCTATTACCTGAAACAGGCCCTTGCCAAAAAGCTGTCCGTCGGCGAGGACGAGCTCATACTCGGGAACGGTTCGAACGAGCTGCTCGATATTGCGGTCAGGACGTTCATGAAGGCCGGGGACGAGGCGGTGATGGCAACCCCTTCCTTTGTCGTGTATGCGATGGCGGTGCAGGCTGTCGGCGGCAGGCCCGTACAGGTGCCCCTGAAAAATTTTATGCATGACCTTTCTGCCATGGCCGATGCGATCACCCCCGCGACGAAGATCGTCTTTATCGCCAACCCGAACAACCCCACCGGCACGATCAACCGGATGGATGAGTTCGAACAGCTGATGGAGAGGGTCTCCGACGATGTCCTGGTGATCGTGGATGAGGCGTACTTCGAATATGTCTCAGACCCCGATTATGCCAACAGCCTGAAATATCTCAGGTCGGACAAGAACGTCCTGGTCCTGAGGACCTTCTCAAAGATATACGGGCTCGCGGGGATCAGGATAGGGTACGGCATAGGCAGGGCAGAGCTCCTGACCGATATGAACAGGCTCAGGGAGCCGTTCAATACCAACAGCATAGCCCAGAAGGCCGCCCTTGCCGCACTGGGCGACACCAAGCACGTCCGTCATTCGCGCGACGTGAACAAGGCAGGCAAGAAGTACCTCTATAAGGAGCTGCAGGCCCTCGGTCTTCCGTATATACCGACCCATGCGAACTTCATCTACATCCCGGTCGAGGATGCGGCGGCGCTCAATGAAGGCCTCCTGAAGAGGGGGGTCATCATCAGACCGATGGGACCGAAGGCCATACGGATCACGATAGGCCTGCCCGAGGAAAATAAAAGATGTATCGAGGCGTTGAAGGAAGTGCTGAATGCGTAACGTCCGCGAGGAGGAATAAATGGATATCATTGTTTTAGGCCACGAGGCGACCGATGAGGATATCAGGCATATCATCAAGAGGCTTGAGAGCTGGGGGCTGAAGATCAATCTCTCCCAGGGGACCGAAAGGACGATCATCGGGGTCATCGGCGATACCTCCAAGGTTACCGAGGAGGAAGAGGACTCGATACGGGCAGCCAGCGGTGTTGAAAATGTCTTCAGGATACTGAAACCCTATAAGCTTGCCAGCCGTGAGTTCAGAAAAGAGACGACGCAGATCGATGTGAGGGGAGTCATCGTCGGAGGTAAAAAGATCCCGGTGATGGCGGGCCCCTGTGCTGTCGAGAACAGGACCGTCCTTGCCAGCATCGGGGAAAAGGTCAAGGCAGCCGGCGCTTCCTTCCTCAGGGGCGGCGCTTACAAGCCGCGGACCTCTCCGTATTCCTTCCAGGGGCTTGGCGAGGAGGGCCTGAAGTATCTCGCCGAGGCGCGGGAAAAGACGGGCCTCCCGATCGTGACCGAGATCATGGACCCGCGGGACCTGGAGATGATCGCGGAATATTCCGACATCATCCAGATAGGCGCTCGCAATATGCAGAACTTCAGGCTCCTCCTTGAGGTCGGCACGTCGCACAAGCCGGTCCTGCTCAAAAGAGGCCTTTCATCGACCATAAAGGAATGGCTCATGTCCGCTGAATATATCATGTCGCGGGGCAATCAGAACGTCATGCTCTGCGAACGGGGCATCCGGACCTTTGAGACGGCCACGAGGAATACCCTCGACCTGAGCGCCGTGCCGGTCCTTAAGCAGCTTACCCATCTCCCTGTGGTCGTTGACCCGAGCCACGGCACCGGCAAACGCGACCTTGTCGCCCCGATGGCCAAGGCCGCTGTCGCTGCAGGGGCTGACGCCCTCATGATCGAGGTCCATACGAACCCTGAAGATGCCATGTCCGACGGAGACCAGTCCCTGAAACCCGAACAGTTCGAAAAACTGATGAAAGAACTGAAGCCTGTGGCAGAGGCAGTCGGAAGAGAGATGTAGCCCTGATGTTCCGGAAGGTAGCGGTACTGGGGGTAGGGCTGATCGGGGCATCGTTCTGTCTTGCAATGAAACAGAAAAAGCTCTGCGCAGCAATAACCGGGTACGGCAGGGACCGGGAGAACCTTCAGAAGGCGCAGCAGAGGGGGATCATTGATGAGTATGCCTCTGACCCGGCAGACGCCTGCAGGGACGCTGACCTGATCATGCTCTCCGCACCTGTGGGCAGTTTTATCGACCTGGTGCAGAGGTCTTCAGGATCCTTGAAGCAGGGGGCCCTGGTGACCGACGCAGGCAGCGTCAAGGGATCCCTTGTCAAGGATATCGAGCGCCTCATGCCTGCCGGCGTTTCGTACGTCGGCGGCCATCCGATCGCGGGCGGTGAACAGTCAGGCATCGGTGCTGCGACGTCCGGCCTCTTTGATGGTGCGAAATGCATCATTACCCCGACAGGGGCCACTGAAAGGGCCTCCCTCGACAGGATAAAGCAGCTGTGGCAGGACCTCGGGGCTGTCGTGCTGGAGATGGACCCGCAGACGCATGACCGCATATATGCCGCGGTCAGCCACCTGCCCCACCTGGTCGCCTACGCCATGATGAATACGGTCGCTGACATTGACAAGACATATCTTGAATTCTCGGGCCAGGGGTTCAGGGACATGACGAGGATCGCCGGCAGCTCTCCGGAACTCTGGAGGGACATCTCCCTGATGAACAGGAACAACCTGATCGAGATGATAGAGGTCTTCCAGCGGAACCTTGAGTCGATAAGCGCTCACCTGAGGGCCTCTGACCCTGCTTCCCTGGAAATACAGCTTCAGCAGGCCCGTGCACTGAGGGAAAGCCTTGGATAGGATCGAGGTCCGGGGGACAAAGAGCTTCAGGGGCGAGCTGACCCCGCCGCCCGATAAGTCCATATCGCACCGTGCGGTCATATTCTCGTCCCTTGCCGACGGCACCGGGGTTGTCAGGAATTTTCTCAGGGCCAAGGACACAGAGAGCAGCATGCATGCCTTCAGGGCCCTCGGGACAGATATCACCGATGAACAGGATACGCTCGTCATAAAGGGCAGGGGGCTCCACGGCCTGTCAGAGGCGCGTGACGTCATTGATTGCGGCAATTCCGGGACCACGATCAGACTCATCTCCGGGGTCCTTTCGGGTAATCCGTTCTTCTCGGTCCTGACCGGGGACGAGTCGCTCAGGAGCAGGCCGATGGCCCGTGTCATAAAGCCGTTGACCCGCATGGGGGCCACGATTATCGGCCGGGACGACAACCGGTATCCGCCCCTGGCGATCAGGGGAGGCAGGTTGGCGCCTCTGAGCTATGAAATGCCGATGGCGAGCGCACAGGTCAAATCAGCCCTGCTGCTTGCGGGTCTTTATGCCGACGGGCTGACCGAGATAACCGAACCTGCCCGGTCACGTGATCATACGGAAAGGATGCTGCCTGCTTTCGGCGCTGCCCTTACGGTCGACGGTCTGAAGGTGAGCATCCAGGGCGGCCGGCCGCTGACCCCGGTGGATATCGTGGTGCCGGGTGATTTCTCCTCTGCAGCCTTCTTCCTCGTCGCAGCGCTGGTCGTTCCGGGCGCCGAGGTCTATATCAGGAATGTCGGGATGAACCCCACCAGGACCGGACTGCTTGATGTCCTTGGTGCCATGGGCGCCCGGATAAAGACCGAAAACGTCCGCGAGGTATCAGGGGAGCCCGTTGCCGACCTCTACTGCACCGGAGGCTCTGAGCTCAGGGCCGTTGATATCGGCGGGGCCACGGTCCCTTCGCTGATCGACGAGTTCCCGGTGCTCTGTGTTGCCGCGGCCCTTGCCGACGGGGTTACGACGATCAGGGGAGCGGAAGAACTGCGGGTGAAGGAGTCTGACAGGATCAGTGCTATTGCTGCGGAGCTCAGAAAGATGGGCGCTGTCATAGAAGAGTTCCCTGACGGTCTCAGTATCAGGGGGGCAGAGGCCCTGCTGCCTGCTGAGGTCGACAGTCACGGCGACCACCGGATAGCCATGGCCATGGCGGTTGCCGGGCTGACCACGCAGGGGGTGACGGTCATAAACGGGGCGTCCGCGGTCGATATTTCCTTCCCGGGGTTTTTCGGTCTGCTCAGGAAATTCTCTGCATGAAAAAGGTCATAGCCATAGACGGTCCCTCCGGTGCCGGCAAGAGCACCCTGGCAAGGCTGATCGCACGGGAACTCGGGTTCGATTACCTGGATACCGGTGCCCTCTACCGGGCGGTCGCCCTGCATCTCACCAGCCACGGGCTTGAGGAAAACGCGCCGGACGAGGAGATAGAGAAACTGCTCAGGAAGGTCCGGGTTGAGTTCAGGTCCGGCAGGGTCCTCGTCAACGGGACCGATGTGTCGGAAGAGATACGGACCCCCGAGGCAAGCCACTATGCATCGGTCTTCTCGGCCCGGCAGCCGGTCAGGCAGTACCTGCTGGGTATCCAGAGAGATGCTGCGGCGCATGCCGACCTTGTTACCGAGGGACGGGACATGACAACGGTCGTCTTCCCCGGCGCCTTCAGGAAGATCTATCTCGATGCCTCGGTCGAGGAGCGTTGCAGGCGGCGGGAGACAGAGTTCATGGCCCGGGGGGTTGAGGTCAATATGGACCGGCTCCGGCTGGAGATCATCGAGAGGGACGCGCGGGACTCCGGCAGGGGGATCGCGCCGCTCAGGAAGGCCGGGGATGCCTTTCTGATGGATTCGACCGGCCTGCATATAGATGAGGTCTTCCGGCAGATCATGGAGTTCATCAGGGAATGATTCGGGGAATGAGTCAGGAAATGATCAGGGGAGATATGCGGTGGAAATAATCACGGCCAAGCGGGCAGGCTTCTGTTTTGGCGTCAAGAGGGCCATAGACATCACATTCGACATTGCGCAGAAGGACAAACAGGGAGTCTTTACCCTCGGTCCGATCATCCATAATCCGCAGGTCATACAGAAACTGAAGGATGAGGGCATCTCACCCCTCGAGATCGACGAGGTCGCCGACACGGAGATCAAGGCCCTTATCATCAGGACCCATGGAATACCCTGTCAGCTGTATGATAATATATCGTCACGCGGCTTCAGGATCATAGACGCGACCTGTCCTTTTGTGAAAAAGGCGCAGGACTATGCACGTCATCTGAGTGAAAGCGGATATCAGGTCGTCATTTTAGGGGACAGGGACCACCCGGAGGTCAAGGGCCTGGTCAGTTATGCCGGCAGGGAGGTGATCGTCGTTGATGGGGAGGAACCCCTGCCGGTGCTTAAGTCAAAGGTCGGGGTAGTGGTCCAGACGACCCAGCCTCTGGAGGCGCTGAAGCGGCTGCTGTCGAAAATTATCGAGCAGGCTAAAGAGGTTAAGGTTTATAATACCATATGCAATTCAACGGCCCTCAGGCTGAAAGAGACTGAAGAAATGGCCAGGAAGGTCGACGTGATGGTAGTGGTCGGCGGAAAGAACAGTGCAAACACCACACAACTCGCCCACCTCTGCCGGTCGCTTGATGTCCGCACCTATCATATTGAGACCGCAGATGAGATCGAGGACTCATGGTTCGACGGTCTGCAGAAGGTCGGCATAACGGCCGGGGCCTCGACCCCTGACTGGATCATTGCGGATGTTGAAAAAAGAATCAGCAGCAGAGGAGGGGTGTCCCTGAATGGAAAACAATAACAACGAGATGGAACGGCTTTATGCCGAGACCTTCCAGAGCTTCGAGGTGGGTGCGATACTCCCGGGAAGGGTCGTCGGCATAAAACAGGACGGGGTTATTGTTGATATCGGATACAAGTCCGAAGGCTTTATCAGGGCGGAGGAATTTACCGAACAGGAATGGAACGCGCTGAAGACGGGCGACACCATCGAGGTCTATGTCGTCAGCATCCGGGACTCCGAAGGGGTCGTGAACCTCTCGAAGGAGCGCGCCTCGAAGACAAAGATATGGGATGTGCTTGAGAAGGCTGCCGAAGAGGGCACTTTGGTGAGCGGGGTCATCACCGGCAGGACAAAGGGCGGCATGAACGTTGACCTCGGAGGGGTGGGGGCATTTCTTCCCGGCTCTCAGATCGATGTGAAGATCGTCACCGACCTGAACTCCCTGATCGGTAAAAAGATGGATTTCAGGGTCTTGAAGATCAACAGCAAGAGGTCGAACGTCATCGTGTCCAGGCGGGTCGTTGTTGAGGAGGAGCGCGCCAAACTGAAGGATAAGACCATGGTAAAGGTCACGGAAGGGGCGCTCCTTGAGGGGGTTGTCAAGAATATTACCGATTATGGGGTCTTTGTGGACCTTGGCGGCATCGACGGCCTCCTGCATATTTCCGACATATCCTGGGGCAGGATAACCCACCCCTCGGAATTTTTCGTGGTCGGGGATACGGCCGAGGTCGTTGTGCTGAAATACGACGTATCCAGTGAGAGGATCACCCTGGGGTATAAGCAGAAAACTCCCGATCCCTGGACAGATGTGGACCTGAAATATCCTGCCGGCAGCACGGTCCGTGGTGTCGTGGTGAGCCTGACCGACTATGGCGCTTTTGTGAAGATCGAGGACGGGCTCGAAGGCCTGGTGCATATCTCCGAACTGGACTGGTCGCCGAAGATGAAGCATCCTTCGAAGCTGCTTGCGATCGGGGAGACGGTCGAGGCGGTCGTCCTGAAGGTCGACAAGGGAGACCGCAAACTCTCCCTCAGCATCAAACAGACAAAATCCAGCCCCTGGGAGCTGATCAGCCAGCAGTATGCCGTCGGCCAGAGGATATCCGGCAAGGTCAAGAGCCTGACGGATTTCGGGGCCTTTATCGGACTGCCTGAAGGGGTTGACGGCCTCCTGCATATCTCGGACCTGTCATGGACAAAGCATATCAAACATCCCTCTGAAGTGCTGAAAAAGGGACAGAAGGTCGACGTGGTCATCCTTTCGATCGATACTGCCAGCGAGAAGATGAGCCTCGGCCTCAAGCAGCTTGAACAGGACCCCTGGATCGAGATGATCCCTTCGCGGTTCACTCTGGGCGATGAGGTGACGGGCAGGGCGCTGAGGCTCACTGACTTCGGGATCTTTGTGGAGCTCGACGGCGGGGTGGAGGGGCTTGTTTATTCCTCCGAGATCGTGCAGCCGTCGGCTGAAGAGGCCATACGCGAAGGGGAGATGCTCCATGCGCGCATCATCAAGGTCGATACGGCTGAAAGGAAGATAGGTCTGAGCATGAAGAACCTCAGGAAGGCAGAGGGATGAAAAAGGGCTGCCTTATCATTACCGGGCTTATGGTCCTGCTCGTGATCATCAGTCTTGTCCTTACCCTGTTCCAGAAGAACCTGTCCCTGAAAAGCAAGATCGCCCTTGTCCGGGTCGAGGGCCCTATCATTGATTCCAAAGATGTGATCGAGGAGATACGGGACTATACCAGGGACAGATCCATCAAGGCCATTGTTCTGCGGGTAGACAGTCCCGGGGGGGCGGTCGCTCCTTCCCAGGAGATCTACGCCGAGGTGAAGAAGGCTGTGGCCCGAAAGAAGGTGGTCGTTTCGATGGGGTCTGTCGCTGCATCAGGCGGATACTACATATCGGCACCTGCCACGAAGATCATGGCCAACCCCGGCACCCTGACCGGATCGATCGGCGTCATCATGGAGATACCGAATGTCGAGGAGCTCATGAAAAAGATCGGCGTCAGGTCCGAGGTGGTCAAGAGCGGCAGGAACAAGGACGTCGGATCGATGTTCCGTACCATGAAGGAGGAGGACAGGGAACTCCTGCAGGGGGTGCTTGATAATGTCCATGCCCAGTTTATAAGGGCCGTTGCCGAGGGGAGGAAGATGACCCCCGAAGCCGTCAAGCTGCTTGCAGACGGGAGGATATTTACCGGCGAGCAGGCGCTCCAGAACGGTCTTATCGACGAGATCGGGACGCTCGATGATGCGGAAAAGGCTGCTGCCAGGCTGGCAGGCCTTCCCGAAGACTCTGAGGTTGTGACGAAGAAGGAGAAAATGTCCCTGTTTGATCTGTTCAGGGGGAAGATACCGAAGGAGTTCACTGATCTGTTCCCCGCAGTGAAGATTAAATATCAATATGTGCCTTAAGGAGGAAGCATGACAAAATCGGTCCTTATCGAAAAAGTCTCGGAGAAGATCGAGGGTCTGACCAGAAATCAGACCGAGATCGTTGTGGACACCGTGTTTGACAGCATCAAGCATTCCCTGCTGACCGGTGACAAGATCGAGATCAGGGGGTTCGGGAACTTCAGGCTGAAGACGCGCGGTCCGCGGAAGGCGCGGAATCCCAAAACGGGAGAGAGTGTCGAGGTGAAAGGCAAAAAGGTGCTCTATTTCAAGGTGGGCAAGGGGCTGAAAGAGGCGCTCAACCCTGAGCAGGCCTGACAAAAAGACAATTTTGAATTCTTAATTCTTAATTTTGAATTGATGTATCACAGAAATTCATAATTCAACATTAAGGATCATCCTTTTAAAGCCGGCGGGTCACCGGTATTTCTGATTTTCTAAGGAGATCGTTATGTGCAAAAAAGTAGTCCTGCAAGTATTCAGTATCCTTGTCCTGTCGGTCTTTTCCCTGCCGGTATCCGGTGCGGACCTTGGGGCGTTCAGGAACTATTCCGCTGATATGGAGACCATCTCTCCTCAGGGTACCTTTACCTCCAGGATATTCACAAAAGACAAAAAAATGAGAATGGAGAGCAGCGCGCAGGGGCATAGTTCGATCACGATCATGCGGCCGGACAAAAAGGTCATCTGGATGCTGATGCCCGACAGCAAGACCTATATGGAAATGCCTCTCGATCTGAGCAGGCAGGATATGCAGTCCCTGCTCAATGACCCGAACGTCAAGGTGGACAAGGAGTCGCTGGGCAGTGAGGTGGTTGACCGGCATCCGGCAAAGAAATATCACATCACGATGACCACCAATGGCAAGAAGGAGAAGTCCGGTTATATATGGGAAGCTACTGACCTGGGCAACCTCCCGGTGAAATACCAGAGTGAGGACCTGAAGATAACGACCATCTGGAAGAACGTTAAAACAGGTGTGGTCGCTGATTCGGTCTTTGAACTTCCTGCCGGATACAATAAGATGGATACGGGCGGTATGGGCGGCGGAGCGGCCAGACGGTCGAAGAAATAGACCTTTACCCCGTAAAGTTCGCTCCGGAAAAGAACGGGGCGGGTGCCGGTGATCGGCACCCGCCCTTTTTATTTTAAAGGTACTTTTTCAGCAGCCCGATATCAAAATTCTTTCTGCCGGACTTCTCCAAGGCTTCTTCGCCTATCTCCTTCATGTAGGGGAAGGTCCCGATGACCGGGACAGGGCATATCTGTGAAAGCAGCTTCGGGTTGGTCTTTTCCGCAAGGCTGTTCTCAGGCTGCAGACTGTAGTTGATCACCAGGCCGGCAATGTCCAGTCCCCGGCCCAGGGCATACTCAACGGTCAGCATGATATGGTTTATTGCCCCGAGACCCGGCTTTGCAACAACGATCAGCGGAAGGCCGAGTTCCTCAGCAAGGTCGACGACGAAGTAATTCTTTTTGAGGGGGACGAGAAGGCCTCCGGCACCTTCAACGATGAGGGCATCATATTTTTGAGAAAGCCTCGAAAAGGCATTGCGGATCGCCGCGAGGTTGATCTTTTTCACCTCCAGTTCAGAGGCAGGCAGCGGGGCAAGAGGCGTTTCGAAACAGCAGGGGGTCACGTCAGACAGCTGATCGTCCATCCGGGCCGCCTGCCTCAGGAACATCCCGTCAAAGGGGAGGAGCACCTTGCCTTCCCTGCCGCATCCGGTCTCGACCGGCTTCATGCCGCCGGTCTTCAGACCAAGGAGAGACAGGGTCCTTATCAGTGCAGCGGAAACGGTCGTCTTTCCGACACCGGTGTCTGTTCCCGTTATGAAAAAACCCTTCGTCATATCTTCTCCTTATGGCCGGCCGGGGCTCACCCTATCCGGCTGTCCAGACTGAATATCTGGCCGGTTATCGTCTCCGTGCCTGCCAGGAATACGACAAAATCAGCGATCTCCTGATCACTCGATAGTGTCTTAAGCAGGCTCTGCTCCTGTGCGTCCCTCTGCGCACTGCCGGCCTGAGACCCCATGTCCGTTGCGAGATATCCAGGCATGATGCCGTTCACCCGTATATTGCCTGCAGCAAGCTCCCGTGCTGCGGTCAGCGTCAGACCGAGCAGCCCGGCCTTGGACGCGCTGTAGGCAGGCTGTCCTGCCTTCCCCCTGAGGCCTGAGCGGGAGGCGATGTTCATGATATGTCCTCCTCCAGATTGTATCACAAGAGGCGACATTGTCCCAATGATATTAAAACATCCGGTCAGGTTCGTTCCTATGATCAGGTCCCATTCCTTCCCGGACTGCCGCAACAGCAGGTTGTCTTTTGATATTCCGGCATTGTTGATGACAAGGTCAAGGCGTCCATAGCGGGTCATGATCTCATTGGCCATGGCACGGACCTGCCCGCGGTCACTGACGTCTGCCCTGAGCGCACAGGCGTTCCCCCCGGCCAGACGGGCCACGTCCTCTGCCTCTGCCTCGGCTGAACAGTAGTTGATGATCACCGTATAGCTGCAGCGGGCCAGCCTTAGTGCAAGCGTCCTGCCGAGACCGCGCGAGGCCCCGGTTATCAGAGCGACCTTCATTTCCATGATGGTGTTATTGTATCAGATTGGATAACCGGCGCGGACCTTTGCTCGGGGGTTCGTTATTCCCGGCGAAATCTGGTAAAATAGAAAAAAAGCAGTAAAAGTGAAAGAGGGGATAATGGGGTTCGAAAAAATGATCGAGGAATTAAAAAAGGGCAGTGGGTTGGGAAGGGCACGCGCTGCAGTGGAATTGGGGAAGCTGAAGGACGCCCGCGCTATCCCGGCGCTCCTGGCTGCGCTTCATGACCAGAATGCCGGGGTGAGGAACAACGCGGCATTCTCCCTGGGTGAACTGGGGGCTACCGAGGCCTGTCCCCAGCTTGTCACTATGTTGAAGGACCCTGAGGAATGGGTCAGGAAAAGCGCTGCCAAGGCCCTTGGCATGCTCCGGACCCCGGAGGCCCTGAAGCCGCTTGCCGGGGCGCTGGGTGATCCCTCATCCATGGTCAGAAAGAATGCGGTGCGGAGCATCAGCCAGATCGGCGGGTCTGAGGCCGAAAGCATTCTGTTTAAGGCTGCCTCGCATCTGGACACAACCGTATCCGGTCTTGCCAAAGATGCCCTGGAGCGTATGAACGGGACAGGCCAATAAGCCGGTTACGCCCTTAAATATTCTCTACCATCTCCCAGACGCCGCAGGGGCATATCCCGGCGCAGAAGCCGCAGCCGATGCATTTGGTATCGTCGACCACATATTCATATCCGCCGCCTTCACGTTCTATCCTGCTGATGGCGCCCCAGTAACAGGTGGCCTCGCACATATGGCAGTCCCTGCATGAGGCGCAGGACATGCATTTGTTCGCCTCCCGCTCAGGACTGAAGTCCCCGGTGCAGACGTCATAATACTCTTTTTTGATCCTCTCATACGGGATCATCTGCTTCACCTCGGGATTCCGGGGCGCATGCATCAGCTGGTAATGCACGGTCTCGGCCGTCAGTCTCCCCTGGCCGATCGCATGGGTGACCAGCCCGAGGCCGGTCACATCCCCGATCGCAAAGACCTTCACGTCCGAGGTCTGGAAGATATCGTTGACCGCTATCCAGCCTCTTTCCGTATGGACGGAGGGGGGCAGAAGATCGAGTACCGGTACATCGCCGATAGAGATGATGACCAGGTCGGCCTCAAGCGATGACCCGTCCTTGAAATAGATCTTCTTCTCTTCTTTGCTGTACCGCTCGGTGATCCTCGGCCAGAGGATCTGCGTCCCCTTTGCCGTTGCCGTATCAACCTCTTTGCCAAAGGCAGCCGGTTTCTGGATGTCGACCGCTATGACCGACGCGGCCCCGAAGTTGTAGGCCTCGGAAGCAACGTCCATCCCGACGTTGCCTGAGCCGATGACCACAACTTTTTTGCCCTTCAGGTCATGGACCGTTCCTGCGTTCGTTGCCTTGAGAAAATCATACGCTGAGGTTGCATCTTCCGACCCGGGGAAGGGGATGATCCGCGGCTTCTGAGCGCCGATGGCTATGACGACGATCTCATGGTCCTTATAGATCTCGCTGAATTTTGTCTTGTCTATCGCCGCATTGAGGTGGACCTTCACCCCGAGCTCCGCGAACCGGGAGAGCTCTTTTTCGAGTATCTGATGCGGCAGGCGCTCACGCGGGATACAGTGTTCGATCTTGCCGCCGAGCTTGCCGGTCGCTTCGTAAAGGTCTACCGCATGTCCCTTGAGGGCAAGCTGCCAGGCAGTGCTGAGGCCTCCGGGTCCGCCGCCGATGACCGCTATCGTATGTCCGGTTGCCTTCTCCTTCTTCGGGGCAGGCAGCTCAAGGGCGAGGCTGCCGAGCTTGTCGATCTGCAGCGGCTTGTCAAGCTGTCCCCTGGTGCAGCTCATCATGCAGGGGTTCGGGCATATCTGGCCGCAGACCGTCGCCGGCAGAGGGCTGTACTTAAGGACGAGCTCAAGCGATTCCTGCAGGAGTCCCTGCCGGATCAGGCTTGCCCTTTTATGCGAGGGTATCTGCGAGGGACAGGCATAGGCGCAGGGCGGTGCGAACTTCTCGTTTGCCCATAACGGTTTGTTGCGCCTCTCCTTCCCCGTCGTGATATAGGGGAGAATGGTCTGATCATGGTCCAGGTATTCGGCAAAGATGCCTCCCTGTCCCGTCTCCTTTTCCCAGTGGTTCTTCCTGAAATCGGTCGTGCTCATCTTGAACCATTTGCGCGACCTCTTTTCCTGGGGAGTATAGGCCATTAATTTTTTCCAGTCGCTGCTGGCCCTGGTCAGCTCCTCGTAATAGGAGATGCGGTCGATCGCCTCGAGATAGGGCCTCATATTCGTTTTCAGCCAGTCCCAGTCCTGCTCGGTCAGGTCAAGGAGCTTGACGTCCTTGTCGCTATACCCCTGGATGGGGCCGCGGAAATAGATCGCTCCGCCGACCATCCCGACGCACGGCCTGTAGCCCAGGATATTTTCGGGGTTCCTCGGGTTGACGCCGCAGACAACGGCAATGCCGCCGGCCTTGAATTCAGCGAACGAGTCACCCACATTCCTGAAATACCAGGATTGAGGGGGCTCAAACCGGGGGTTCTGCTTGGTCATGGTATCACAGCGGGCACCACCGCTGCCCTGGACATACAGCAGACCCTGGGCTGCGGCATTGAAGGCACCGTTCGTCACGTCTCCGAGCACGGTTATCTTTGCCCCGCAATTGATCCAGCCCGCATCGTCAGAGGCGCTGTTCTTGACGATGACCTCGGTGCCGGGCATGCCCATGCTTCCGACCCTCTGGCCGGCCGGACCCTCGATCGTTATCCTGACCGTCCCTTCCCTGGGCCATATGCGGCCGCCGATGCCGTGCTGTCCGTTTGCGATAATATGCAGCTCGCGCGCCCCGTTCTGTACAGCATCCTGGATCTGCTCCTCCAGGATGCGCGAAGGGACCCTCTGGCCCCTGACGCTGCCCTTTAAGACGGTGACCGATGATCCCGGCGCAGCGGACAGAGGTTTATTTATCTTCCCGGCAGTTTTCTTTGCTCTCTGCTCTTTGCTCTTTGCTGTCTTTATCTCGTTCTTAGCACGCATAGCTTATCCCCAGCCTCTCTGCCATTGCCTTGTCATCAATGCTCAGGCCGTCAGACATCCCGATCGGCAGTTCAGTGCTCCGGCCCATTGGGGCGAAGATCTTCTTGAGCTCGGTATCTGCCGATTTAAAGACCTCCACGACCCTTTCGGCAACCTTGTCGGGGTCCAGTCTCCGGTAGAGCTTCGGGTCCTGTGTGGTGATGCCCCTCGGGCACTGGCCGGTGTTGCAGAGGTTGCAGCGGTTATTTTCGTCACCGAAGCAGTCCGAAGCAGTCTGCATGATGTATTTGCCGATCGAAACAGCTGAAGCGCCGAGCATGATCAGCGCAGCGGCATTGGCTGCGAGATTCCCTTTTTTCCCGACACCGCCGGCCGCAATGAGAGGGAGCTCGTTCTGTTTGCCCTGCTTCACGAGGTCCAGGTAACATTCCCTCAGGTTCGAGGCGATCGGATGTCCCATCTTGTCCATCGAGACGTTATAGGCTGCGCCGGTCCCGCCGTCTTCGCCGTCGATGCTCAGGGCTGCGGCATAGGGGTTCCTGGCGAGGTTGTTGAGCACGGCACGCGCGGTCTTTGATCCCGAGATCTTCGGATAGACCGGCACCCTGAAGCCCCAGGCCATCGACATGGACTGGATCATCTTGGCGACCGCTTCCTCGATAGAATATTTTGTCTGGTGCGTCGGCGGGGACGCAAGGTCGACCATCTGCGGCACGCCGCGGATCTTCGCAATGAGCTTCAGCACCTTCTGCGCCATAAGGAGCCCGCCGTCACCGGGCTTGGCCCCCTGGCCGTACTTGATCTCGATGGCCGCAGGGTCTTCGATCATATGCGGGAGAGCATGGATGATCTCGTCCCACCCGAAATAGCCTGAGGCGATCTGGATAATGAAATACTTGAGGTATTTAGAGCGTAAAAGACGCGGCGGCATACCGCCTTCGCCGGAGCACATCACGACCGGCATTCCCTCTACCTCGTTAAGATAGGCAACCCCCATGGCGAGGCCTTCCCACATCGGCGGGGAAAGCGCACCAATGGACATGCTGCCGATCATGATAGGGTAGATCTCCCTGACCGGCGGGACAAAGATATTGTTCCTGGCGTCGATCCCGAGTTTCCCGTTGACGACGCTCAGCGGCATGGCTTCAGGCGCAAGGACCCTTCCCAGCAGGGTCCTGATGCGGAACTCATGCCTGCCGGCGTCGAGGGCAGGGTCGGTGAGCATCGATATCCTGGTGAACTTCAGCCTGTCGAGGGTCGAGATCGACGGATCGTTCCTTCTGCCTCCGCGCTTGTAGCCGTCGCCGCCCTTGTTCTTGTAATGCAGGAGCTTGTTGGCCGGGTTGAACTCCGGCTCGATCGCCTCGTTCGGGCAGACGAGCGCACAGGTCCCGCAGCCGGTGCAGTAGCGCTCCATGTTCGTGACCTGCTCGACCACCTGGACGGTCCTCCGGGTCGATCCGGGCGTCGGGATGGGGCCCTCTGAATGAACGGACCTCATGACCTTCACCGACGGTACGATCGCCTTGACCGGGCAGACCGCCGTACACCTGCCGCAGCGCTTGCAGCGGTCGTCCCTCCAGCGGATTATATAGGGGAACTCTCTGAGCGAGAGCTTATGATTATGGTCTAACCGTGAAGCTGGTTCCATACCTTTACCTCCTGTGCCTGCGGCGAAATGATGACCATGTCGTACTTCATGGGGTAAAAGTCCTTCTCTCTGTCTCTTTTCGGGACTGCGCTGTCAACGCCGCATTCCTCTGACATGAGCGCGTATCTTCCTTTGACGCCGCCCACAACGCCGGGCCTCAGCTTCTTGGAGTCCTGGACCATAAAACAGGTGCCGTCAGGGGTGAAGCCGATGACCATGTTCGGGCCGTCGATGCAGAGGGGCCTCAGAGACTGCTTCATCAGCCGGATAGCGTCCCGGTCCTCCCTCTGTTCTATCTCCGCCGCCTTCAGCGGTGTGATCACATCCTTGTAGTACGGCAGCGGAAAGCCGAGCTGCCTGACCGAGTAATGCAGGATGTGGGTGAAGACCTCGCTGTCGCTGTTATATCCCATATAGCCAGGGAAGCCCCTGCCGGAGAGGAACTCACGGATCGGCACAAAGGCGGTGTTCTCGCCGTTGGTCATCGAGCAGTAGCCCTGTATGAAGAACGGGTGGCAGGCATAGAGATAGATCGCATAGTTCGTGTTCTGCCTGCCCTGGGCAAGGACCACGCGCGCCGAGAGGCTGTCCTTGTCGAGACCGAAGAACTCGGCCACTTCAAGCGGATCGCCGACCTCTTTAAGGGTGATAACATCAGGATAAAAGGAAAAGGCGAAGATGGACCCGTCCGGCTCGCCGACCTTTCGTATGCCGAGGCGGGTATGCATGAGCAGGTCTTCCTTTTCGGGCAGGGACCTGTTTTTGAACGCTGCAGGATAATCATAGGCCCGGGCGAAATAATGGTCGCGGGCAGCGATCCCTTTGACCGGCTTTATCTTCGGCCTCCACTCATGCTTCAGCGTAAACCCGCGGCTCTTCATGTAGGCATCGAGCGTTTTCTTCCCGTCCTGAGAGCAGATGCCCGAAAGGACCGGATATTTCTTGAGCTTCTCGAATTCCCCGCCGAGGTCCTTCAGCGTCAGGCCCAAACCTGAACCGTCGTGCCCTTCCTTCATCGTCTCAAGGGCCAGGATCGGCTCCAGCGGGGAGATGTAATCTTTGGATGTAATCGCAGCCAGTCTGCACATGTCATTAACCTCAAAAAGTATTCTTCCTGCAACTACCGGCAAAAAAAGCGTCTATACCAATCCTCCGATATCAGACGCTTGGCCAGTGATAACCAACAGCTTAATTATATAAAACTGGACAAAATCTTTTCAACAAAGACTATCCGGCAGGGACAATAATATGCGAGCCCCGCTCTGACCGCCAAAAGGCTTGCTAAAGCCGGCAAACATGACGACAATATCATATGCCTCAGGAAACGGATAACAGACAGAGCCCGTCGGCCGGATACGTTTACGCCATAGCGGCTGCAGGGTTCTGGGCGGTCTCAGGGACGCTCTCGAAGTCGCTCTTCATCGCAGGGACAACTCCCTTTGAGCTGGTCCAGCTCAGGACCACGATCGCTGCCGCAGTGCTTTTCATCTGGCTCATTATCAGAAGCCCGTCAGCCCTGCGCATCAGGCGCAGCGACCTCCTCTATTTTCTCCTGCTCGGGATAACGCTTGCGGTCTCTCAGGTGACCTATCTCTATGCCATCAGCAGGATACAGGTGGCTGCTGCGATCCTGCTGCAGTATCAGGCCCCGGTTTTTATCGCCCTGTATGCGGTCCTGTTCAGCCACAAGCGGTTGTCGGTCCCGGTCGTTGTCGCTATTATGGCTGCAGTTGCCGGCTGCTACCTGGTTTCCGGTGTCTACGGCCATCATATAACAGGTTTTGACCGGGCCGGTCTTTTCGCCGGTCTCGGCTCTGCCCTCACCTTTGCGGTATACTCGGTAAAAAGTGAATACGGCATGCAGCGCTACCGGCCCCTGAGCGTTGTTTTCTATGCACTGCTTTTTGCCGCAGTCTTCTGGAATATCGTTGAACTGCCGTTTTCGGCCTTTGCACAGGTTCAGGGGACTACCGCATGGCTTAAGATAGGTTTTATCGGGGTCTTCGGGACGATCATCCCCTTTGTCTTTTACAATACCGGGATCAACCGCATCGGCGCGATCCGCGCCGGTACCGCATCGACCATGGAGCCGGTCTTTGCCGGGGTGTTAGCCTGGTCCTTCCTCGGCGAGGTCCTTGCCCCGCCTCAGATGGTCGGTGCCATGCTGGTGATCGCGGCCGTCATCCTGCTGCAGTTGGAGCGGCAGCAGGTTAAAACGGCAGCCGATCCTTCCTGAAAAAAAAAGGCCCCGTGGTCTGCACGGGGCCAAAGTGATGGGGAGGGACTATATGTTGAGCTGAAAGGGCTGATACCCCTCCAGCAGCAGTTCACCCAGGAATGAGCTTGCCTTGACCTCGGTGTTCCTGATGAGGTCATCCTTTGAGATCCCGAAGGCCGGCATGAAGGCATGGCAGACGTAGAATTTCACCTTGAAGTCATCGATCAGGGTATTGAGCATATCCGCTACCACGATCTTCTGCCCTTCCATCTCCATCGAAATGGATTCAGCTATTCCTTTTTTGGCAAGTTGGACCCCGCCGCCGATGAGGAAGAAGTCCAGGGCAACGCTGTCATCAAAGGCCTTCATATTGAGGGCGATCTTCATGAGGCCGATCACCTCGATGGGCTTCTCGGTTGAGTGAGAAAGCACAAAAATAAATTTCTTCTTGTCCATAAAAACCTCCTGGTTAAAATAAGTTTAAGAGTTGCATACTTTAGAATATTATAGACAATAGAAAAAAAGATGTCAACAAAATCAGGATACAAAGAGGAGAAAATGTCTCAGAAAGAAACGCGCGTCAAGCGCCTGTTGTCCTAATACTCCCGCCATTCCATCGGGACAACGTGGTCGATGGCAAAATTGTTGAGCTGGATGACCAGTTTGTCTGCCTCTTTATACTGCTGATCAACAAACGGCTTCAATTCCCTTATCTCTGGAGTATCGTCCGTGGTGGTGTTGAGATAGGCCCTGAACTCTTTCCATTCCGAGCGCGCAGAAACTTCCTGTAACCTTGCATAGAGCTTATTGCTATAATGGTGCATGTGATACATGATAATCCGCGGGAAATCTTCGAGCGATAATAAGTGACGTATTTGTCCGCAATGAAAGGAATTTCTGTGATCAGGTTATTCATAGACGCAGACGCCTGTCCGGTGAAGAATGAGGTATTCCGTGTTGCCCGGCGGTACCGACTGAAGGTATATCTTGTATCTAACTCATCGATGCGGATACCTCCCGACGAATCCATTGAACTGATCATTGTGCATGAAGGTTTCGATGCTGCTGATGATTGGATCGCAACGCACATCACTGAAACCGATATAGCGGTCACTGCAGACATTCCGCTTGCAGCGCGCTGCCTGAAAAAAGGCGCCCGGGTGCTTGATCCCAAGGGGCGGGTGTTCAGCGAGGACTCTATCGGCGAGGCATTGGCGACCCGGGAGTTTACAGCCTTTCTGCGCGATATGGGCACCATAACCGGCGGCCCGCCGCCTTTTGAACCAAGGGATCGCTCCCGCTTTTTGCAGCGACTGGACGAGATCATTCATGCAATCATGCGGGGATATTAGTGGATTAATACAAAAAGAAGAAAGTTGGGAGGTAGTTTTATTTGAAAAAGAGAATCGAATTGAAGGCCTACCTGGGTGCCGTGGCGACCCTGCGCCGGAGCGCTTCGCTTACGCGGCAGGAATTTGAGGCAGAGCGTTACCCGTAAATTCAAACTGGTGATCCGGCAGGCGGCAGGAGAGTCGTAGATCCCGCTTTTATTCAGGGATGACAGCGGAGAAATGCCGATGACCGGGCAGGAGGAGCAGAGGAGAAAAGTGAGTTTATGGAAATTGTGGATCTGATCTTCGGATGTGTCGGAAAGTTACCAGAGTGGCTATGGTTCGTGATAGTGGGCGGGCCTCTTCTGGCAATGTTTCTCTTTCATCTCTCCCTGGGGCCGCGTCGCAGCGCCCAATGGAAACGGATTGCCCTGCTGCTCGGCTTTGAGTACAACGGTGGAGATAACAGCATGGTCAGGGCACTGAAGCCGGTCGGTTCGCACATTGCTGTCGATGGGTTTGAGACGCGGGTGCTGGAGGTACTCAGCAACGAAGAGCGGGGAGTCCAAAGATGGCTTCTCGACCATGCCGGCAGCAAACCGCGTACGCTTTGCACGGTATGCGTCATGCGCAGCAGCGGACTTCATCTCCCTTACTTCAGACTTTTGTCCGGGAGCTCAGTGCGGTTGCCGAAAGAGCAGGTCGTCTTCCAGGAAGACCAGGAATTTTCGCGGATATTTATGCTGATAACTGATGACCCGGCTGCAATAAAGCGTCTGTTCGATCCCCTGGTGCGCCGTCACTTTGTGCGGTTATTTTATCGCTGCCGGGAACTCGAACGGGCAAATACTGACAGGCTTGACCTGCTGATGCTTCGGGTCTCAAATGCGATCGGACGTTTTGAGGTCGAGGCTTCCGGCGACACGGTGAGTGTCCGCCTCAGCCGCCTTATCAACCCTCAAGGCGCCCCTGAATTTCTTGCCCTGACCGAAGAAACCCTGCAGATCCTTAAAGGCAAGCAGGGTGAGATGGGTTAAAATACCAAAAGAGGATAGACTATGCGATATAGAGATAAGAAAGGGAGAATAAAATAATGAACAGGCTTGGCAGTGAACGGTCACCTTACCTGAGGCATGCTGCAGACCAGCCTATCGACTGGTACCCGTGGTCGGACGAGGCCTTTCAGAGGGCGGCGGATGAGGACAAGCCCGTGTTCTTAAGTTCCGGCGCGGTCTGGTGCCACTGGTGCCATGTTATGGCGAAGGAGTGTTTTTATAATGAAGAGATCGCCGGGATGCTCAACAGGGACTTCATCTGCATCAAGCTCGACCGGGATGAGCGGCCCGACATCGACCGCCGGTATCAGCAGGCGGTCGTCGCGATAGCCGCGGCAGGCGGCTGGCCGCTCAGTGTCTTCCTCATGCCGGACAAGCGCCCTTTTTTCGGGGGCACCTATTTCCCCCCTGACGACAGCCATGGAAGGCCCGGTTTTAAAAAAGTGCTGGCAGCCCTCCTGGACTTCTTCAAAACAAAAAGGGCCGAGGCCGATGAATATACCCAAAGGCTGCTTGAGCATCTGAGACAGGAGGGACCTGCTGCCGGAGAGCTCAGCCCGGCCATGGCCGACAGGGCAGCAGAATCCATCCTTGCGGCATTCGATTCAGCGAACGGCGGGTTTGGACAGTTCCCGAAGTTCCCGATGCCCGGAGCCATTGAGTTCCTTACCTCCCGGTATTCCCGGACGCATGACGAGTCCTCTGCCAATGTGATCAGAAGGACCCTTTCGGCCATGGCCCGGGGCGGATTCCATGACCAGTTGCAGGGCGGCTTTCACCGGTATTCGGTTGACGAGGCCTGGTTCGTCCCGCATTTCGAAAAGATGGCTGACGATAATGCCTGGCTTCTCAGGAATTATGTCTCGGCATATTCTCTTTTTGGTGATGCATATTATAAAGAGGTAGCGGAGGGGATCGTCAGGTTTTCGAGAGAGGTGCTGTCAGCCCCTGAAGGCGGCTTTTATGCAAGCCAGGACGCTGATGTGACCCCCGACGATGAAGGCGGCTACTTCACCTGGACCGACGAAGATCTCCGGAGGGTGCTGGATGAGGATGAGTACCGGGTCCTGTTCCTGCATTACTTTTCACCGAGGGGCAGGATGCATCATGATGACAAAAAGCATGTCCTCTGCATAGCAAAAGAGCCTGAGGAGATTGCGGAGATGACCGGCCTGGAGGCTTCTCGGGTACAGGAGCTTATCAGCTCTGCCAGAAAGAAACTGCTTGCCGAACGAAGCGGAAGGGTTGCCCCGTATCTGGATACGACCATCTATACCTCGTTGAACGGGTTGTTCATCACGGCCTATATGAAGGCATATAAGGCCCTCGGGGACGATAGCATCCGGGAGTTCGGCCTGGCCAGCCTTGACCGGATATTAAAAGAGCATGTCGCTGACGGCCGGCTCTATCACTGCAGCAATATTCCTGCCCTGCTTGACGATTATGTTTTTCTCATCGAGGCGCTGCTGGCGGCATATGAGGCCACTGCTGACCGGAAGCATCTGAGCCGGGCCGAAGAGTTCATGGAGACCTGCATCGAAAAGTTCTGGGACAGTTCCTCCGGCGGCTTCTTTGACGCAGAAGAAAAGCTGCTCGACATAACTCTCAAGCAGGTCGAAGATATCCCGCACCCTTCAGCCAATGCAGTGGCAGTGGTCTGCCTGCTGGAGCTTCAGAGGGCCCTGGGCAATGACCGGTACCTCCGTCATGCTGAAGACTCTTTGAAGGCCTTTGCAGCCAGGGTTCCGGAGATGGGCCTGCATGCCGGATATTATTTCCGGGCATTGGACCTCTATTTTCAACTCAATGGCTGAGCTTCCGGCACTTGTTGTGATCATGGTATGGCCGGTCATCCCGCTATTTTGGATCCCGGTCCATGGTCTGCCGAAGGTCTTTAAAAAGCTCGGTCTGCTCAGCTATATTGTCCCCGCGGTCCTATGGCTCCCGCTTGCCTTTATTATCTATTCAAACAGGATGGTCATCCTGTCAGGCAGGGTCGGACTGCCGGGCGGTGTGATAGCGGCCGGCAGTATCATTTTCATCCTCGGGGCCGGCCTTCAGGTCTGGACGGCCAGGCTGCTTACGATGAAGGGGATCATGGGCATGCCCGAGGTCTCGGCAGCGGTGGAAGGCAGGTTCGTCACGAGCGGGCCTTTTGCGGTCGTCAGGCATCCCACCTACCTGTCGCACACGCTGATGTTCCTCGGCATCTTCCTGATGACCGGTTTTCATGCCCTGGGGTATCTGACCCTGCTCGACCTCCTTCTCGTCGCTCTCATCATCATCCCTCTCGAAGACCGGGAGCTGTCCGGCCGGTTCGGTCCTGCCTATGACGAATACCGCAAAAGGGTCCCGGCCTTTTTCCCGTTTAAAAGGCCCGGCAGAAATAGGTAGCCGCTGAATTCTTGAGAAGTTGTTTTATCGGTCGTGCCCGCGAGAAAGCGGCGTTATTGTAAGCACAAAAAAGGTTTTTCTATGCATGCGCGAGTGCGCGTATACCAGCAAGTCGTTTGCCGATACTCGCTTTTGCAATCTTAAGGTCATAAGCCGACTGAAGATTGAGCCAGTACTGCGGAGTCTGGTTGAACGCGCGACCGAAAAGCAAAGCCAGTTCTGCCGTGACCGGCCGGTCGCCCTTGATGACATGAGAAATCCGCATGGGCGAAACGCCAACTGATCGGGCGAACTCAGCTTGTGATAATCCCATTTCACCCAGAATTTCCGCCAGGAACTCGCCCGGATGGATTGCGGGCAGACCATTCTTAATCATGTTCGTATCTCCTTTAATGATAATCAACGATCTCAACGTCATACGCGTCACCTTTTTCAAAGCGGAAGCAGATCCGCCACTGATCGTTAATGCGTATACTCCATTGACCTGCACGGTCGCGAGCTAATGCCTCCAGCCTGTTTGAGGGCGGAATTCGTAAATCGTCAAGACAAGTAGCACCATCAAGTTGGGTCAAACGCATTGCCGCACGTTTCAGTATATCCTGCGGAAATCGACGTGATTTCCCGGTGGCAAAGAAACGATCGGTTTCCGGAGAGGCAAACGATTGAATCACAGGAATACTATAAACAAAATGTTTATAGAAGTCAAGCGGAGGTTCCGTGAGGCTGATCATATGTCATTTTTACGAGATCAAATTTGGCGTCATGAAGTAAATCGCATGCCTTCATCAACGCTTGGCCGTCATTTATTTCAATATGCACCAAATTATTATTCATTGTCGTAGTCTAACGCGGACGTACCCCGTTTATCGGGCTGACGGACTGGCTGCAAGTTTCCTCCTGTTGCTCGCAAGTTGTTTAAGTTGGCAACGTCCCCTACTTCTCACCTTAAACTGCTCACTCCATCTTTCGATAGTCCTCTTATTCCTCCGGATTATCGCTGCAGCTCTGCTTACCCACGACCCATTCGCCTTTCTCTTTCTTCATATCGATCGTGCAGTATCTTTTTTCTTTGCCTGCATGATCGGTAATAAACAGCACACCTTTGTCTCCATTGATATAACCTTCGACAAACTTAGGGTTCTTCGGCATCATCGCAACAGCAAGCTCCTTCATCATCTTCAGTTCCTCATCAGACATATTCTTTGCCTCATCCGGAGGGACCATCTTCCTCATCTCCTTGATATCCATGCTTTTTACTTTCTTGTTATACGCAAGATACGCCTTCCATGTATCTCCGCCGTCTGCAGGGAGTTTCGTGCCGACCTTTTTGCTCTGGGGAGCCGATATGTCTGCGCTGAAGGTGATGTCATAGCTGTACGAAACATCATCGAATCCTGATTTCTGGGGAGACTTTGTGAACGAGCGGCCGGAGATAGAACTGCCGGTAACCGCCTTTGGTTCGAAAACCTGGAAGCTAGACCCGCCGCCTACGGTCATTTTGAATCGGTTATGACTCACTTCGAAACTTATCACCTTTTTGTCGGCATCGATCGTATGCCTGACACAGTGCAATTTCCCGGCCTTCACCTGGTCATAAATCCCCATGGGTTCCTTTGCAACCTCAACGGTAACCGGGGCATCGCACATAAGCACTACCACATCCTTCTTCTTTTTGTCGAAGAAGCCCGGTTGTGAATATGCAAGAACATGCTTTATCTCAACCGTCTTTCCGTCAACGGTGAGCTTTCCCTTTGCAGTGTTTTCGGCACCTGCCGGTACAACATTAACAGCAAGCATGAAAATTCCCAGGCAAATTGCAGCAACTGCTGATAAATAACTTTTCATTTGATTCCTCCCCTGTCCGATGTTTGCGGCAAGTCCGCAATATTTATGTTGCTGATTATAATCCTTAGTGGGTTTATTTCTGATAATAGTTCATGTGCTCAATAATCCCCCTGAAAATATTGGGGATGTGGTGTCCCACGTGTCATTCCTATCATCGCTAAGCCTGGCATAGTTTATTATCCTTGTATAAGGCCATTCAGGACACAAGGTCCCGGATTGCTTCATTTTGTTAGACCTTTTCTGTGTTATTAAGGCTCAAGACGTGCGATACAACTGAGAGTGGCAAATCAGTTAGCCATATCCCGGCATTCTTTATGACAAGAGAGCTGCGTACTCCGTCTTTGTTGATTTCATCGAAGTAAATTGCTAATCCGCTCTTGAAAGCTTTCAGCAAATCATTAACATGTACAGCGAGGATGTTAGGGTGATTGATGATCTTGCCTGCTTTCTTTAAATGCTCTACTGTTGCATCTCCCCAAGCGTATGTTATTTCACGAGCTTTTCCGCATCTAGAAAGATCTGACTCGGCCGCCATGGTATGAAGAATTCCACAACGAGCACCATATAACTCTAATCCCGAGCAACCGATAGGATATGCTTTCAACATATAGGAATCTACCCATCGAATGAAATTTGCTTTGGTGCCAGTATTCGGTTTTCGTTCTAAAGCACCAACGACATCGATTCCACTATATAGAAGCATAAGCGCTGGCATAATCAGTTTTTTATCAATGCAAATCTCTATTGCGCTGATTAAGCCACTAAGGTTTCTATTGAGATTGTTTGTAATTTGCACACTCATATATTCGCAGCGCAAATATCCTGCTCAAGTGCAAAGTCTATATGGATGCTGCCTTTATCGGTCATCATCTTATTTACGCCTTTTTCAGTGCAGCAAGTGCGTCGCCGAGGCAAGCTGGATCAGCATTTTTTGCAAAGACGACGAGAGCTGCAGTAAGCGCATTCGCCATATCAACAATGTGCCATCGCTTGGCATCGGCAGTGACATCAAGTCGAGTATATGTAAGATGCGCTACCTCCTTGCCTGTGCGACTGCGTGCAGGTTCTAAGGCCGCTGGAAAATTCGGTTGGACTTGAAACCATTTATCAGGCGAAGAGAAGAAATCACTAGCTACGGCATCGTCTTCGCGAAGCTTCTGTGCTTCCCATATGAAATCAATTAGTGCTCGCAAATGGATAGTGAATGATTCTAATAATGAATTCTTTATGTGTTGCACAAGACCAGGATTAGATAGCTCAACGGCAGTGGCCAGTAGCATCTGATACTCATAATTCAGATGCTCTTCTGCAAAAGCCCTTACTTGTTCTTCTGTAAGCTTTCCTCTAGGCATACCCTTCTCCAGAACGACGAGTTGAGTGAAAATTTGGGGGACGTTGTGTCCCAAGTGTCATTCCTATCATCGCTAAGCCTGGCATTATTTATTATCCTTCATAAGGCCATTCAGGACACAACGTCCCCAAATTGCTTCATTAATTCTTGTTTTCAGCTTCGATCTCGTTGTCGAAGCTTTTACCACAGAACTGACAGAATTTAATCTTTTTAGAAATCGAGAGATCCCAGGTTGCAGGCCAACTCAGGGCGTATCCCAAATTCTCTTTGCATGATGGGCACCGTACCCTGAACATCAAGCCAAGAACAGCAACCATGGCGGTGGCATAGCCGATTACAGCAATCGGAGAAAACATTTTATTGTATATTGTTAGTATCATGCCGAACGAAAATACGGCAAAAGCTATCACCATTGTCAAGAAGAGGCGTCTACGTGTTCGTGTTAATTTT
>SCQH01000047.1 GCA_004321925.1 Nitrospirota bacterium
CTTAAGCACAGATATGTGGGGCTGCTCTCCTTTGCGCTGAACTATAAACTGGACGGATTTAACGTAACCGGATACCATATCGTCAACCTCTTTATCCATATCATCAGCGGACTGCTTGTCTACCTCATAGCCCTGCTCTCCTTCAGGACCCCTTTCCTCAGCGGATCCATGCTAAAAGATACATCCGGATATATAGCCCTTTTTTCAGCCCTGCTCTTTGTCTCTCATCCGGTCCAGACTGAGGCAGTCACCTATATCTTCCAGAGGTTTGCCTCGCTTACCGGCCTTTTTTATATGCTCTCTGTTGCGCTCTACCTGAAATGGCGGGTCCCTGACCAGCGGCCTGAAGGGATGACCGGCAGGCTCAAGCCGCTGTTGTGGTATTGGGGCTCGGTTGCCTCTGCCGTGCTTGCCATGAAGACGAAGCAGAACGCCATCACCCTGCCGGTCATGATAGCAGTATTTGAATTCTCCCTTTTCACGGGAGAGATAAAGGCGCGTGCCGTAAAGCTCCTCCCGCTGTTTGCCACCTGCCTTATAATCCCGGCAACCTACCTGATGGACATGGGGTATGACGTGGAACATGCTACAACAGGGGCAAAAGTTTCCAGGATCGATTACCTGATCAACCAGTTTCCTGCCGTCGTAAAATACTTCCGGCTGCTCATCCTGCCGATCGGTCAGAACCTGGATCATGACTATCAGGTTTACCAATCATTTTTTGAGCCAAAGATCTTAATATCCTTTCTCCTGCTAGCGGCGATCCTCGGATTTGCGGGATACCTGTTTCAGCGTTCCAGGACCGGTGAGCCGGGATTCCGGCTTGCAGCCCTCGGGATAGTCTGGTTCTTCGTGACCATCTCGATCGAATCAAGTCTCATTCCGAATGCAAATTTCATCTGTGAATACCGGATCTATCTGCCGTCGGCTGGCATATTCATCTCGGCAGCGACCCTGTTTGTTATGGCTGTCACCATGCCGGGGAGGCGGCCGGGGGTCAAGGCAGCCGCAGGCTTTATCAGCCTGGCGGTTGTCGTTTCACTCTCTGTTGCCTCTTACGCCAGGAACGGGGTATGGAGAGATGAGATCACCTTATGGGAGGATGTAGTCTCCAAAAGCCCTTTAAAGGCCCGTGGATATCTGAAACTGGGGCATGCCTATGACAAACAGGGCAGATCGGAAAAAGCGCTGCAGTTATATAACCGGTCGCTGGCCCTGGACCCGGGCAGGGACGGCGTATATTACAGCCTGGGACATACGTATGCTGCAATGGGCAACTACGACAAGGCGCTTAGTAACTTGACTCAGGCCATAGCCGTAAATCCGAACTTTGCCGAGGCCTTTATGAAACGTGGGATAACCTATTTTGAGATCGGGCAGCATGGTCAGGCCCTGGCGGACTTCGAAAGGGCTATCAGTGCAAAGCCTTATTATTCAGAGGCCTATAGCAACCGCGGGGCAGTATACTTTGCCGGGCATAACTATGGCAAGGCGATCGAGGACTGGAACCATGCTCTGGCCCTCAATCCCGGACTGGAAAAGACCTATTACAGGCTTGGGATCGCCTATTCAGCCAGCGGAGATATTCAGAAGGCTATCGAGAACTTTTCTCAGGCCTGCTCCCGGGGAGATGTAAACGGCTGCAGATCGCTTCAGGCAATACGTATAAAGAAATAGCCTTCTCCATAAAAAAAGAGAGGGGAGAAATCTCCCCTCTCTTTCAAGCAGTAAATGCCTGAGTTTTGTTACTTAATGTGGCATACTAAGCAAAGAGCCGAGCCAGTGTTATTCAGCCTTAAGAACGGAACGTTCGTCGGGTCATGAACATCATGGCATGAAGCGCACTGCACCTGACCGCCGATAAGATAAGCGGAAACAGATGCAACAGGCTGAAGGCCGCCATCAGAGGTAACCAATGCAGCATCGTACGTGAAGTTGACCGGATGGTCATCTGTCATGTCGGTGCCGATATTGGCATTACTGACGATAAAGCCTGAGACATTGATCCTGCCGGTAATAGTTGTTGCTGCGGCAGAGTTGCCTGAGTTCGGCGGATTGTACATGCTGATGACAGATACTGTACCGTCATGGCATGACATGCAGAGCATGGACACAGACTGGGAACCCATAGCTGAACCGCCGATATTGGCCGGGGATGCGTTCATCGTCACGCTTGAATAGACCCCGAAGCCCGTCGTTGCTGTACCTGTATGGTTCCAGAGAGGATCCTGTTTGTTCGCCGCTGTTGCCTGGTGAGGGGTATGGCATGATACGCAAACCTCGATCAAGGCAGCGTTCGTAGCAGTACCACCGCCTGTTCCGCGAAGGTCATGCTTTGAACCCACAACAGTGCCGGCTGCGAAGACAGTGCCGACTGATAAAGCAAGTACTACAAGGATAATTAAAAGCTTCTTCATTTAATGTTTCACCTCCTTTCTTTTTTAGTTTCTATTATGTGATACATAATACTGCCTTAAATCAATGCAACATATATGCCAACAGCTTCATTCAAAGCCATCTTACCCCTGAATAACCATAATTTCCCTTTTATGATAGCGGCAAACCATGATTTCAGGCCGTTCACCGGTCATTTCCAAATGCAGAACCTTCGGTTCATGAGGTGTGCAAGCCCCCTGTCGGCCGATGCAGATGCGTTTAAACACGGCAACTGTGTTATTTTACGCAGCGCGTTATGCTTTTTGCACACCCCGAATATCATTGCGCCGGCTGACCGGCCTGTTTTCTCTTCCACTTTTCCCCAAGATACTGAAAGATCTGCACCCTCTTGTTCAGCTGATCAACAACATAGATCCTGTCCTCATGATCCACGGTCAGTCCGGCGGGGATCATGAACAGCCCGGGTCCAGACCACCCGCCTGCCCCGAAAAAGAGGAGCAGTTTGCCGTTCTTATCGAATATCTGAACATTCTGAAAGGCGGTATCAACAACATACATGTGGTCTTCCGAATCAAACCCTATACCCTTTGGCCTCACAAAATTGCCGGGGGAATCACTCAGTTCGCCGATCGTCCGGGTATAATTACCTTCAGGGTCGAAGACCTGTATCCGGGCGGTTATGGTATCGGCAACATAGAGGTTGCCGGTGCTGTCAACAGCTATGCTCGTCGGAAAATTGAATTCGCCCTGGCCGGTCCCCCTTTTGCCGATCGTCAGCAGGCGCTTCCCGTCAAGGCTGAATGCCTGCACATTATGGAGCTTTGAATCCGCAATATATATCCGCTGCCTTTTCTCGTCGATCGCAAGGCCGCTGGGGTTCTCAAAATCCTTGCCAGCTCCGATCGAACTCAGGTATTTGCCGTTCTTGTCATAGACAAAGACCCTGTCAGAGACCGAGTCAGATACATAGACCTTGCCGGCCTGGGAAATGGCGATCCCGATCGGGACCTTGAGCTTGCCCATCCCCGGCGCATCCCCGATGGTGCTGAGCTTGCGGTTGGCCTTATCAAAGACAAAAACACGACCTATGTCAGTGACATAGACCCTGTTTTCACGGTCAACCGCCACGCCATAGGGCTTTTTGAGCATTACCAGTCTTTCCTCCCCGAAGAGTTCCCGGGTAAAACTGCCGCTTACGTCCCCGATATCAAAATTTGACTGGAAGGCCTCAATATACCGTATCTTCGGCTCATCCGGCGGAAGAGGCCAGAACAGGTCTATTTTTTCAGGTTTTATATCCGGTGTGCCGCACGAGATACAGGTCAGGGCCAGGGAAAGCGCCAGGACGCTCATTATGGTCACCCTGAGCAGTGTCCCGAGACGAAAATCCCCGCGAGGCAATGTCTTATTCTGCATGGCAAACTCCTTCTCTTAGCATTATCTTCCCATATCTGAAGGCAGACCTGAACATAGTCATTTCTTGTGACAATTCAGGCAGAGTTCCATCCCTCTGCGGGCCTCATACCTGAACAGAGAGGGGTTGTCCGAGGTATGAGGATTATGACAACTCCCACAGTAGAACCTTTTGCCCGGACGGGCAGGATCTTCAACAGGTTTTTTGCCTTTTTTCGGCACACCGAGGGGATGTCCGCTTTCCAGCATACCGACGATGGCATGGGCTTTTTTGCGTATACCTGCATGGCATTCAAAACAGACATTGACCGGTTCACGCTTCAGAAGGGCAAAATAATCAGAGCCATGCGGCTTATGGCAGCTCAGGCACATGCCTCCGGCAACCGGGGCGTGGACATTCTTCCTGCTGAAGTCGGCCTTCTTATGGCAGTCATAGCACAGGTCAGGCGGTTCCTTAAGCAGGAGCTTTTCATGGTCGGACTGGTGGGCTGCATGGCATTGTGTGCAGAGGCCGATGCCGACCGGCGCATGAAGGGCTTTCCCGAAGAACTTCTGTTTATCATGGCAGCCATAACAGAGGTCAGGCAGCTCGGAGAGAAGCAGTTTTGGAATATCCGACGAATGCGGATTATGGCAGTTTGTGCAGAGTCCGCCCATGACCGGGGGATGCACGGCCTTTTTGCCCTCAAAAGATTTCTTTTCATGGCAGCCATAGCAAAGCTCCGGGGGCATGGATGAAAGCCCCTTGGCGATCTTGTTCTTCTTCTTGTGAGGGACATCCGTTGCGTCAATGCCCGTATGGCATGAGGTGCATCCCATCTGCACCGCAGCATGGACCACTTTCCCCTTTGCAAGATTTTCATGACACATAAGGCAATCCACCTCCGCCGCGAAAGCAGGAGAAGGCATAACGACAAGAAGCAACAGACTTACTGCCAGGAGCCAGGACGCTCCCGGGATCCAATGATTACTTCGAACGATGATCGGCTTCATGTCAGGGACCTCCTCATACACGGCGATAACAGGCGCTCCGCTAATTACAAATTACGATATCAGACCGGAAGGCGCATTGTCAATCAGCGCAGCAGAAAGGGACAAACCATAACTACCGGGAATGGCGCGATAATATTGCATCCTACCGGGCTCTCTTCAGCATGCTTATCTCCTTAAATAACTGCTGCGCCTCAGCAGATTCAGGTACTATGGCAAGGCATTGTACTATATACTGTTCAGCAGAACCGAGGTCTCCCAGGAAACGGCAGCAAACCGCTGACCGGTATAATAGCCAGGCGTTCTTACCCTGCATCAGGGCAGCGGCATCCTGATAGCGTTTCAGGGCCATCCGGTAGTCACCCTCTGCAAAATCGACGTTGGCGGCCGTAATCAGGGCCTTATAGGAGCGGGGGGCTGAGGCCAGATTTCTTGAGACGGCAGCCTTGGCAGTTTTCAGCAGGTCAGGGCTGCTTTCTGCATAACTGAACAGCTGCCTGTCAGGGTTGACGATATTCTGACCGAACTGTTCAATGGTCCCTGCCTGTTCAGCAGCGTCTTTCAGGTAGAGCAGCGATACATCATCCCAATAAACCAGCCGCCAGTGCAGGCTCGAAAAGAGCCTGTCCCTCAGCGTTCCGCCTTCGGTCGCACTGTACGGCAAAAGCACCATGGTGATGTTATAGCGTGCAAGGATATCCTGCCAGCCGGGGGAGACCGACATCACCGCCCTGAATTCGTCATAGAATTTCCTGTGAAAAAACCTGCCGTCAATATAGGGTTTTAGGCGGGGATAGGCATTCCATATGAGGTATCCTCCCCAGTAGTGCTCGTTCAGGACATTCCCCCTGAGGTCATGCTCTTTGATGAATTTGACAGCATCCTCAGGGTACGGGATGTTGTCAAACTTTCTGAGATACAGAGGGCTCATGACAACAGACACGGCGATATACAGGAGGAATCCTCCCAGGGCCAGCCGTACCAGCGCAGGGGCCGGTCCATACCGTGAGAGCTGATCGCGGCGCTGCTGAAAAAAGAGTTCGTACTGTGCCGCCACAAGCGGAGCGGAGACAAATACAAAGTGAGGGATGCCCCGGTTGGCGGTCCAGGCGATGCCGCAAAAGATCAGGCTCAGGACAACCCACGAGGGATCCAGCCGCCTCCCTCGTACGAACAGGGCGGAAACAAAGACCGCGCAATAGACCCAAAAGAACAGATACCGTAGAATAACAGGGGACAGGAGCTCCTCCACCCCTGCAAACTGCTCTTTCATGACGAGAAGCGGCCATATGACTGTTTTGTAGCCAAAGGGATTTATCAGGGACGCGCCGATGACGAGGCCGAAGATGATAGACAGGGTCCTGAGGTCTTTCCTGCCCAGGCCGGCGCCCTTGTATGACTTCAGATATTCGACGGCAAGGAAGACCCCGGGCACCAGGATACCCCAGAGGCTCTCGGCATGTATATTAACCCACAGGACCATCAGCAGCGGCATCCCATACGCATATTTCTTTATCCCCCTCTGATACTGGTGAAGACTGTAGAGAAAACAGACCAGGAACAGGTAGGAAAAATGCTGAGGCCGGAGCGCGAACCTGTGGGAGGATGCTATGATGCCCAGGGAGAGGATGAATGAGATGATGAGCAGGTTGTCCGTGTACTCCCTCATGATGCGATACACAACAAAGAACGATGCGAGTACCAGCAGCACCTGCAGGGCGACAAGTCCTGCTTCACCGGAGACGTAATAGACCGGATAGATAATTGCCTGGAACAGCCACTCATGGTTCAGGTAAGGGAAATCCGGCCAGCTGCAATTGTAATAATGGGTATCCAGTATCTTCCCTGTCGTAAAGAGGTATTCCCCGCACTTCAGATGGCCCCAGAGGTCTGAATCACCGAGGCGCCGGAGCGAATAGAAAAGCGCAAGCGAAAAAGTTCCGACCAGGAACAGATGATCGACCGGTCTGCTGCGGGCGGTCATATCAGCAGGACCCTTCTGCGGCACTAGTAACGGACCTCCCATATCTTAAAGCTCTCGCAGGGGGCCGGGGAAAAAGAAAAAGGCAGGAGTCCCCAGAAGTGACCGTAGAAGCCGGCATGGGCCTGACTGTTGAACAGCTGGAGGGGGAGGACCGGATCATAATTGCGGGTAGCATATAACAGGAGCCTGCTCTGCACCTGCAGGGACGGGAGCCACTGCCGGGGCATCTCAGGTGTCACCACAAAATCGCCCTTCTTCGGCTCCTCGGACATCTCAAAAAGATAGTGTGCCCCTGCCCTGTCCATATAAAACCGCATGCCCCATTCCCCTATATACCAGATCGTCACCGAGCCTGCCCTCGCCTGACGAAATGTCTTTACCTCCTCGGCGAATTCACGGTAAACCTTGGCATAATGATAATCGGAAACTGCGCTTGCAAGGCCAAATGCAGCTGAAAGGATCAGTACCGCAGCGGTAAACACCGGCCGCTTGACTGCAGCTGCCCCGTGCAAAGGCCCGTTCAGCAGCAGAAGGAGAAGCGGAGGCAGCGCCGGCAGCAGATATCGCACAGCGCCGAACGGCATGAGCAGAAGATCATAGGCAAGGACAGTAAAAAACCAGGCTGTCAGGAACAGCGTCTGCGGCCCTTCTGCCGGACCTGAAGATCTCCTGCAGACCCTCACGACCTCTCGTATTGAAAGGACCCCGAGAGCAGCAAGGGCGGCAAGCAGGATCTTCCCGGCAGCCGGATACGCGACCGTCTGCATGACCAGAAGGAAGAAAAGTAATGTCAACCCCGCGATCTCAGCAGAAAACCTCCTGACCGAACCCGAGATGACGTGATAATAGACCATGACAAAGGCAGCAGATCCCCCGAGCGCCGACACGGTAAATACGGCCTTGCCGACCATCACCTGCAGTAAGGCTCCCCTTCTGATCTCAGACAAAATATCGGCTCCGGCCCCCCCGATCCGGGTTCTGATCAGAGGCAGGAGTCCGTGATGCCGGTAAACAAGAAAGAACCAGAGCAGCAGCAGCAGCACCGGGACCAGGAGGCTCAGGACAACCCGCAGGTCCAGCCTCCGCCTCAGCCAGGCATAATAAAAAAAAAGCGGGAAGAACAGCAGGGACTGATACGAAACAAATAACGCGGCAACAAGCGCTCCGCTTGCTCCGATGAGCTTGCCGGGACTGTCTTCAAGGCCCGTATAAAAGGCAACCACCGAGAGGATGAGAAATGCAGTCATGGGGACATCTGTCATGAGAGTCTGGCCGTTGACCAGGAAGGCCGGCATCGAGGCAAACAGCACAAGCACGATCCGGTTGGCGGCATCCGAGAACAAGAGCGCATTAAGTTTCAGAAGCGCCAGGAGCAGAATTACCGGAAAGATCAGAAAGGCTGCATGCAGCGCAATTTCCGACGCCCCGAAGACCGCCGAGACCAGCTTGATGAAATACGGGATAAGGAGGGGATGCGTGAGCTCATAGGGAGTGAACCCCGGGACCAGCTTGCCCATATACGGGTAATCCACCGGGACTGCGTGCAGGGGATTATGATCCATCATCCCGGAGATATTCATAAAGGCAACGTCATCGATATGAAAGGCCTTATTAAGAAAAGGCATGAAGAATAACGCAACGACGATGAGAACGGACAACAGGCTCAGAACCCCTTTGACGGGACCTGAAGAACTCACCATACCGCATCCCTGAACTGCACCGTCATATCAGTATATCCAGGGGATTGTTGGCGAGAATATCTTTTCTGATCTTCTCTTTCAGCCAGACGTCATAAAAATCGATCGGATTATAGTCGTCCGTCAGCACAATGGCCGGCGTGTCAGGAGGGAAGCTGAATGTCCTGCCGATATACTTTGTCACACCCTCCCGGGCCATGGGGTGGACAGGGAATTTTGACGTTAAACCGGGATCCGGCTCAGCACGGGGATAATTATACGCTATGATCGCGAGGTTCCCGAATCCATCGCCCTCCACCGGGGAAAAGAGGGGATAGACCTCAACCGTCTCAAAGACCTGCTGCAGGGTCCGGACGACCGAGGCCGTCATGAAGGTCTCCTGCCTGAGACTTCCGGCAACATTGATAGCAACGACGCCCTTCGGTGTCATCCGCAGCCTCAGGAGCTGAAGGGCCTCAAGGCTCAGGATATGCCCGGGAGTCGTGTCCCCGTTAAAGACATCAAGGACTATATAATCATACTGTTTCTTTGTCCGGCCAAGATAATACCGGGCGTCCTCAATGAAAACATCCCCGGAGACCCTGAAGCCGAAATAATCCCGTGCTATCGAAATGATGTCGGGATTGATATCGACCACGTCGGTCCTTATTCCTCGTTGCTCATACCAGACAGGGACGACCCCTCCTCCCACCCCTATGACAAGACATGTCGCGCCGCCGGGGTTCAGGCTGTAGGGAAGGAACTCCATAAAGTAAAAGAACTCATACACCGGCAGCTTGTCCTTCATGTCGATCCCACCCTGGATCAGTCCGTCGATCATCAATTCGCGGGTATGGACCTTACCATAGGTATAGTCAAGCACCTTCAGCATCCCGTAAAACCCCTCTTTCCTGAAGACCTCCTCGACCCTTGTCCCATTGGGGAGATCCTTCGTCCGGAGAAGTTCTGCCTGAGGCATGACAGCGGGAAGCAGCAACAGGAGGAGGACAGCCCACCTCTTGCGGAAGAAGACGAAATAAGAGACAGCCAGCACGACGAGAAGGATCCCGATCCCCGCGAAGATGCGGTTTACCCCCGCATAGGCGATCAGGAAGAACCCTGTGGCGACCGTCCCCAAAAAACTGCCTACCGTCGAGATCGCATAAAAGACCCCCACGGTCCTGCCTATGTTACTCATCTCACGCACGGCAATTTTTATGATATAGGGGGACACACATCCCAAAAGAAACAGAGAGGGGCCGAACAGCAACAAGGCACTCAGGAGGGCCCCGGAGCGAAGCCCCAGGAAAAGGAACTGTTTCAGGACCATGGCCTTGATCAGGGGGATAATAAGCACCAGACATCCGGCAATAAAGATGATCCCGTACAGGTAGTCCGGGCTCCCGTGCCGGTCTGAGAGCATGCCCCCTGCCGCATACCCCGCAGCCAGGGCGACCAGGGTAACCGTAATGAGCGCTGTCCAGACGAACAGGCTGACCCCGTAACAGGGCCCGATGACCCGTGAACCCATGATCTCGATCACCATGACAAGGGCCCCGCAGAGCACTGCCGTCGCCATCAGAAAGAGAATGAACGGTGTCGAATGGGAGGGCTGACTGTTGTGCCCTTCACTGGCTGTTCTTTCGCCGGTCATCGCTGCCCTATCACCAATAGTTTCCCGTCATGACACGGTTATTATACATTGTCCTTCAGTTTCATGCCCGCTTCGCCGGGTCATATTTACCGTTTAAAAAGCGGACTCTGTTTTAAGCCGGTCCTGTGCAGAATATATTTCATCAGCGTGGCAAGCACCCCCATGCCATAGATCACGCTCCTGCTGAAATTGATCGAAGAGGCTTCAGGAAAATATTTGGTCGGGCAACTGATCTCACCGATCCTGAACCCGAAGAAGACAGCCTGGACCAGCATCTCGTTATCGAATACAAAATCATCTGAATTTCGGTCAAGGGGGAGTGTTTCAAGCACGGTACGGCTGAAGGCACGATACCCGGTATGGTACTCAGACAGCTTGACCCCGAGGACAAGATTGTCGATCATCGTAAGGACCCGGTTGGCAACGTACTTATAGCGCGGCATGCCGCCTTTCACCGCCTGACCGCCCAGGATCCGCGATGCCAGAACGATATCGTAATGGCCCGAACTGATCATCGAGGCCATGGCAGTGACCAGTTTCGGTGAATACTGGTAATCGGGGTGCACCATCACGATGATATCAGCCCCGAGCCGCATCGCCTCACGGTAACAGGTCTTCTGGTTCGCACCATATCCCCTGTTTTCCGGGTGCACAATGGTCGTGATGCCGAGTTCACGGGCAACGCCGGACGTATGGTCGGCTGATGCGTCATCAACGAGGACGACCTCATCAACATAGTCATGGGGCAGTTCATTGTAGGTCTGGCGCAGGGTCATGGCTGCGTTATACGCCGGCATGACCACAACGATCTTATATCCGGAGATCATATGGCTGTCAGACGGTCAGCGGCGCGCAAAGGCCTAATCAACAGAAGAAAGGTTCCTGATCATGGGGGTGATCTCCTGGTTCCCCAGGGTGTTCATTTTGATATTGAGGGACAGTTTGCTTATGTTGATGGTCCCGTCGGAGCGAAGCAGATCAGAGGCAAGGCTTGTAGTAATATCAGAGGGTGAGATCGCCGTTATCTCCGGGACCAGGAACATTTTTTCCTCGCCGACATACTGCTCCATCTCCTTGTAGAAGTCCTCGATGCATCTTCCGGCATAGCCTCCGCCAAGCATAACGGTACTTGCCCTGACCGCATACAGAAACTTCAGCAACCTTTTCCTGTCCTTCTCCGCCAGCGACCCCCTGTTGGGCTTCTTTGAATACAGGTAGATCACGGATTCAGATTCGTTCGTCACTGCGTTGACGAACCGCATGTACTCGTCACGATCGTTCCGGTACTTGTAGCCCTGGTAGGAGCGATAGGACTTTGGCAGGATAAGGACCACCAGTTTCTTTTCAGTCGATTTATACTCCAGAAAATCCCTGAGCATCTTCTCCTGGGCCTTGATCAGAACGGATTTTGAGGAATACCCGTGATCACTGAGGAACCGGTCCATGGCGTTCATCGCCTTTTTGTCATGGTCACTGTCCACCCTCACGTCGGTGTCCTGAAAGAAGGTATAGTAGGCGGGGTGGATAATGATATAGACGGCCCCTTTGTCAAGATACTTGCTGAAGTTGGCATAGCTCTGCTCATCAAGATCGGCCAGGTTATTGATCAGAAAATCCTTATAGGAAGACTGCACCCATTGCTCATCAATCTCAACCGTCCTGTTCCTGAGCTCTATATCGCCCAGGATGGCATCGGCATGCTTCTTTTCTTCCTCGGAGATGTTCCTGTCATACGCCGGAGGCCGAATACTGAGGGACGCGGGCTGTGTTGCACAGGCCGCAATCAGCAGGACCACTGCAAGGGCAGAGAACTTCAGCTTTCTGTTCCGTGCGATAATTGCCACCGCCTTCCGCATCATCGGGCAATACCTTTCGACTGCAGGCCTCCGGGAGAGTTCTGCTCGAGATAGAACTCCAGCTGTTCGATCTCGTCCTCGACGGCAGACCGCGGGGTGACAAAACTGAAGACGGCATTATTGCCGTATTTCAGGTATAACTTGAATTCCTCGATCGCCTCTCTAACCATGTCTTTTCTCAGATATGTCCTTCCCATGTTATAGCGCGCCTTTGCAAAGGCCGGCGCCAGTTCGAGCGCCTTCTTGTAGGCATCAAAGGCCTTGTCGATCTTCTCCTGATGGGTGTAAGCGTTTCCGATATTATAATAATATCCCGGTTCATCAGGTCTGAGCTCAATGGCCTTCAGATAATGCTCAACCGCATACGCATAAAAATGCCGTTCCTTATAGCTGTAGCCGAGGTTGTTTTGTGCCTGGGCCGAAAGCGGGTTGACCCGGACGGCATGTTTATAAGCCTTCGTGGCCTCCTCGAACAATTCTTCCTCTTCATAGATCAGGCCGATCTGGAACCATGACCTGAAATCATCAGGGTTGCTGCCGACTGCGGTCTGAAAATATGAGAGAGCGGCCTTGGGGTCGGCAGGGGCCTTGATAAGCCCCATGGCATAATAAGCTTTATGCGCATCACCTTTATTATTACTTATCAACCTCAGTTCCGTCAAAGCCTTTTCTTCCGCGCCTTTTTTTGCCTGGATGAGCAGAAGCAGGATCTTTGAATCAGTATTGTCCGCGATCTGCAAAGCCTTCTGTGCCACGTCTGCCGCGCTCCTGTAATTGCCGAGCATGTAATAAGCCTCGGCGACCCTGTTCAAATCGGCCGGCTGGGTGATTTCGCTCACTGATGCGTTAAAAGAAGCAACAACCTTTCCCCAGTCACCCACGTCGTAATAATAGTGTAAGCCCTTCTCTGCCGCGTGCAGCCCCGCAGGGAACAGGCCTGAAATAACAAGGACCAGGGTCCACACAGTTACTGTGCCCGGGCATATCCTTAGCCGGCACCAGTTCTTTATGCCACCTGTAATAAAAGACATAGTTAAAAAATACTATACTATAAAAAGCAATTTTAATGCCCGGATACGTCACATCAAAGCAATAATGATCATTATCGTCACCCCTGATCGACGATCACCAGAGCTTCCTATTTAGGAATAAAATCCTGTAGAATAAAAAAGTGAGCCGTATATGATATGCATTATCCAGAGATGATACTAATAATCAGTGACCTCTCATCATGAATTCAAGCGTATTATTATACGGAACCCTGCTTTTCCTGGTCAGCCTGGTTCTGCATGTCATCATATGGAGGATCAGGGTGCCGCGCCACGATGCCCTTGTTCTGTTCTTTATTTTTCTGGGCGCCCCTTCTGTTCTTTTTTTTGCCGGTCACGAAATCCGGAATGTGATTCAGGCAACGACCCTTGCCCGGATCGAAACCATATATGCCCTGCTGCTGCATTTCGCACTCTCCTGCGCCTATATAGCAAGCTACCCGGCTGCACAGGCTATCTCTCCTTCTCTTGACATTCTTCTCGTCATTGCGTCTTCAGAGTTCGGCCGGTTGACGGAAAAAGAAATAAATGCGTATTATCCTGACACCGAGCTTGTATCGGCCCGGATCAATGACCTGAAGAGATCAGTGCTCATTGCCCAGGGTCATCATGGTCTCACCCTCACGTTCCCGGGAAGGGTCGTCACTTTTTTCTTCATAACATACCGCAGGCTGCTTGGTTTAAAAGCGGGCGAGGGGTAAGAGCGTTTGTCGCAGGAATATGCATTACTGGTGGTGGTGCTCTGTATCCCCTGCATCCTCCTTTGCATGCACATACTTATTGCGCATCTTATGAAAGGGGCTTCCCCCCAGCTGCTTGCGATCAAAGCAATTTTACTCGGCTATCTGCCCTATGCGGCAATCCTCCGGTATTCAGTATACATTTCTGCCGAGGTTTCGCATGAAATGCTCTGGGCTTTGCTCTACTGCTTTATAGTATATACGGCGTTTGCCTACACCTATTTTCATCTGTTCAATATGGGGGAATCAGCGCGAAGGATAAGGATACTGTATGAGATCTACCTCAAGGGAGCTCTTTCAGTCTCTGACATAGAAACGTTGTACCGGTCTTCTGAGATCATCCGCATCCGCCTGGACCGCCTGGTTGCGATGAAAAAATTGCGTTACGCAAAAGGCTATTATTCTCTGGACGGGAAAATGCTGTACTGGGCAGCCTTACTGGTGAAGAGCTGGAGAAAGATCCTGCAGATGGATGTGAACCATGCTCAATAAATTTCCTGACAAACCTTATGATGTCTCACCCTGCGGAGAGACAAGGGGGCTTTACGCAGAATGAGAATTGCTCAGCACAATATCAAGGAGGATGCAGAGATACTTCAGTGGCTGAAAGGTCTGCCGCGTTACCGCAATACACCGTTAAAATCCCTGTGGTCCAGATTTCGTTTCTTCCTGTCTGTGTTGTCCTGCCGCATGCTGAAGCAGAGCAAACCTCTGTTTATCGTCCTGGTAACGAACAACCGTTGCAACCTGTCCTGCAAGTATTGCTACGGCCAGTATGGTGACCGGGCGCACTACAATGATTTCACGACCGGAGAGCTCGTCGGACTGATCGACAGGCTCTGGGATATGGGAACCAGGAATTTTACGGTGCATGGCGGGGAATCGCTCCTTCGCAAGGACATCGGAGAGATCCTCAACTATATGAAACTGAAGGGCTTTTATGTCAGCCTGAACACGAACGGAACCCTTATACCCCATAAGATCAATGAGGTGCGGTGTGTTGATACGGTATGTATCAGCCTTGACGGCACGGAGGAAGCGCATGACAAGAACAGGGGTGCAGGTTCATATAGACAAGCCTTGGCCGCCATTGACATCATCAGGGCGAACAACATCCCGTTAGTTGTCCATGCAACGCTGACGCGCCATAATGTCCATGACCTGAAGTTCCTCGCGGAAAAAGGTTCTGAATTGGGGTTTCGTCTCCAGTTCAGCATCCTCTATAATACAGGGTCCCTGGAGGGGACAGAGGTCCTGACCGACCCTGAGATCAGGGCAGCAGTTGCCGAAATCCTGGAGTTGAAGAGGCAGGGAGCTCCGGTATATTATTCGGAGAGTGTACTGACCTCGGTTCTGGCCTGGCCATTCCCCATCGACAGACAATCGATCATCACTGCGGACGAATGGAACAAGGGTGTTTCATTTGAGCAGAAGATCGATTGCTATCACGGAGCATTAAAATATCAGATCGATGCTGACGGGCGCGTCATTACCTGCTGGGGGCATGATGATGCCGCGGCCCCCAATGTTAAGGAGGTCGGCATTGAAGAAGCCATCCGGCAATGCACGAAAGCCAAAAACTGCAGCTGTTGCACCTTTCTGGCCAATAATGAGCATAACCTGATGTTTGGCATCAATCTCAGGACTATCATGGATCTGGTGATCCTTCAAATGGATGATGCCCTGAAAATTCGCCGGAAAAGGAACTGAGGACGCATGCACTGCGTTATCATCGGGGCATCACGGGGTTTGGGCGCCGCCCTGGCGGAGGCCTGCCTGAAAAACAGGGATTTCAGCGTCATAGGGATAGGCCGCACTGCTCCCGAGGATATCCCCGATCTCGGCGGCTGGGCCGAAACCGGAAGGTTTCAATATTTCCAGGCAGATATCACCACACCCAACGGCAGTGCGATCCTGCATTCGGTATCCTCCCTTCTCCCTGACCAACCTGCCTGCGTTATCATGAACGCAGCGGTCATTGAATCAGACCTTGCCGAAGATGGGACCTTCCTTATTGATGCTTACGATCGTGTCAATGACGCCGGAATTGCCGGGCTTGGACGTGTCATAGATGCCTTTGGAGAACATCTCACCAGGTTCAAAGGGGTCTTCGTCGGAATTTCATCCCTCAGTGCCCTGGCCCCGCCGTTCCTTGACAAGAGGATCGCTTATCCCGCCTCAAAGGCATTTATGACCATGGCGCTGCGGTCCCTGCGGCTTGTCTGGAAGGACCGGGTCCGGATCATGACGGTCTTCCCCGGATATATCGGTTCATCCCGGCCGGTACGCGGCTTCACCTGGCTTGCCCCCACGTACCGGACTGTTGCACGGAAGATCGTCAGAAAGATCCAGGGGAAGCGGGTTCCGCATACATTGCTTATCCCCCTCCCTGTCGGACTGATCTACCGGCTATTCAGCATACTGCCTGATGGTCTTTACTTCTGGGCCGCCGGCAAAATAGAGGCGCACGCGCGTTCTGACGGAGAACGGGGACGCCGTCAATGAAGAAGGTAGTGTTCTACCAGCAATTTCCCCTGCCGTACTTCGGCATATTATCGCTCGTCGGCTACCTGAAGCATCACGGGTATGAGCCTGAGATAATCATATCGTCCCTGGAGAAGGATCCGATAGACAGACTGGTTGAACTGTCCCCCGAGATAATCGGGATCTCTGCCATGACCGTAGAGCACCGGTGGCTCATGCAGGCTGCAGCTGACATTCGCAGAGCCCTGCCAAACAGCACCATCATAGCCGGAGGGATCCATACGGTCCTCTATCCTGAAGAGGTACTGTCCATTCCGGAAATTGACCTGGCCTGCACAGGGGACGGAGAGGAAGTGCTGTACGATATACTGCGCGAAATGGAGAAGAAAGAGCCTGATTGGCATTCGCTGAGGGGCATCGGATTTCGCAGTGCAGAAGGCGCCGTCTGCGTCAATGAACGCGCTCCGCTGTATAGTTATCGTGATGAGATCATTGAGGACCGGAGCATATACTTCAACCGCTACCCGCTGCTTGCCCGTGACACTGCTCACCGCTTTATTTCAAGCCGCGGATGCCCCTATCATTGCAATTTCTGCTACAACGAAACACTGCGAAATTTATTCAGGAACAGCGGCCCCTATATAAGACGCAAGAGCATCGACAATCTGATAGCTGAGATACGGGCAGTCTGCGGCAACAACAGGACCGATGCGGTCTTTTTTGTGGATGACCTGTTTACGATGGACAAAAAATGGCTTGGACAGTTCCTGCTGCGTTACCGCAAGGAAATAAACATTCCCTTTGTCTGCACGACCCGGGCAAACATCATGGATGATGAAAAGGCAGCCCTACTTGCCGAAGCCGGTTGCCGCACCGTAAGCTTCGGGCTTGAATCGGGAAGTTACGCGATCAGAAAGATAGTGCTCAACAAGGATATAACGGACGACCTGATCATTCAGTGCGGCAGGTCAATAAAAAAATTCGGCATGCATGTGCAAACGGCAAATATGTTCTGCCTGCCGGAAGAAACCCTGCAGGATGCCTTCAGGACAATAGAACTCAACATACAGACGGGAACAGACTTTGCCTTTGCCTCCCTGCTTATGCCTTTTCCGAAAACAGCGATAGCCGACTACTGCATAGAGCACGGGTTCCTCAAAAGTGATTACTCCTTCAACGACCTCCCTGAGTCCTTTATGAACATAAGCCTGCTGGACCTTAAGGAAAAGGACGTGATCATCAATGTCCAGCGGCTCGCCTATTTCTTTATCCGTTACCCGTCTCTTTATAAACGGTTCAAGGGAGCGGTGCATCATATGAAATTAAGATGGTTTTTCGACCTTCTGTTTGCTGCCGGCAACTTTCTGCGCCACAGGGAAGAGCGGGGGGTTTCATGGCTGTCCGCTTTGCAGTATGCCTGGCGGATGCGAAAGACCTTTTAATGGACACGGATGCTTCGCATCACAGGGGAACATCCTGATCTGATAACCATCATGGACAATAACCGCGACAGACAGAAACAATTCTGGGAAGAGGCCGGACGTATCGGTTACGACACTGCCATGTTCAAAAATAAAACGGTGGAAAAACATATCATGGCAAAGCACCGGCAGGCGGCACTTGATACTGCCGCAGCTCTCGGCCTGAGAAAAGACTGGCACGTACTGGAGTTAGGGTGTGGCGACGGCAGGTTTGCCGGGGGCATCCTCGCTCAGTTCGTGGAACATATTGATGCCTTTGATGTTTCGGCAAATGCAATTGAACGCGCTCAAGCGGACGTCCGCACGGGCAATGTCGTCTATGCCGTGAAGGATATCACTCTCCACGACTACCTGCCTCATGAGCGTTGGGATGCCGCCTTTCTCATGGGTTTTCTGCACCATGTCAAGAACGCCGCCCCTGAGATCATCGCAAGGCTGGCACTGGTCTGTCCACGGGTGATCGTTGTCGAGCCTAACGGCAACAACCTGCTTCGAAAAGGGCTTGAGCTCCTGCCCTCATACCGGAGGGCGGGGGAGGACAGTTTTCGCCTGGAAGAGCTCCTGCGCCTGTTCTCCGCGCACGGCTATGATGCACAGGTCACCCGCAGGATAACACTCCTTCCCCCTTTCCTTCCGGAAATACTGTTCAGACCTGCTGCACGTCTTGAACATTTGTTCGAACATAACACTTTTCTGAGCAATGCCTGTTCAACCCTTGTCATGGGGTTCTCTCATAGATCATTGCTCACAGAACAACACCGTGCGTAAGTATATATTTGCTTCCCTGATTTTCTTCATCATGGCATTGCTGTTCCTCTATGTCCTCAGGCCGATATCCGACCCTGATGTTTTCTGGCATCTCAAGACAGGGGAATGGATATGGCAAAACAAGGCGCTGCCGCTGTCAGATCCGTTCTCATTTACGACACGCCCCCCTGCCGGCAGCAGGGAGGCGGCACTCCTTACCTTACATTGGCTGAGCCAGGTAACGTATCATGCGCTCTTTTCGCTCGCCGGGCTCTGGGGGTTAATGCTGCTCAGAGGAGTGCTGGTTGCCACGCTTGTTTTTGTCATGTTCAAACGGAACAGGGGTGATTTCTTGCTCTATGCCGGGCTTCTCATACTCTTTCTCGTTGCCCTGCTTGAGACATATCCCTTGGACAGGCCGCAGGTATTTTCCTTTCTTTTTTTCGGCATCCTGCTCTATATACTTGAGAGAAAGCCCGAAAGACCTCTTGCTTCACCTGCATCGCGTCTGCTATGGCTGCCGCTGCTGATGTTTCTTTGGGCAAATTATCATCCGGGCTACGTTCTCGGGATTGCCACGATCGCTCTTTACATGACCATGGAGCTGCTCAGGCAGCTGCATCCGTCATTATCCCCTCTGGAGCAAAGAGATCTGAAGCACCTGTTGGCTGCCGGAGGACTGGGCATAGTCTGTTCCCTCATCAACCCCAACACCTATCATGCACTTGAAGTCCTGAATATGCCGCAATATCACGCAATTGCCAATGTAGAGTACAGGACTGCATTGTCTTTCATGAGAGATTTTAAGGACTACAGCATGGGTATTTTCTTCTTTCTTGTGCTGGTTACAGCAGCGGGGATTGCGGTTAATTTTAAAAAATCCGACATAACAGAGGTTGTCCTTATTGCCGGGACCGGCTATTTCTCCTTGATGACGGTGAGATATGTCCCTTTTTTCCTTATTGCAGCCCTTCCGGCAGCATCCCGGGCCTTTTCTCAAAAACACCTGCTGCAATGGGCTCGTGCCGCCCTTCTGGCCATTTCTTTTTTTGCTGCACTTTTTTTTGGAGCCAATGAGATCAAAAACGTCGAGGCCGTACTATCGGGAACCCTGATCGACGAAAGTAATTATCCCGCCAAAGCGGCTGACTTTATCATCGCCAATGACCTGGGGGGCAACATGTACAACCATTATGATTGGGGGGGATATCTGATATGGAGACTCGGGCCACAGCGCAAGGTATTCATCGACGGGAGGGCTCTCGATGAAGAGATCAACCGGGTTTCCCTGGCGATCAATATGGCTCAGGTCAGGCCCGGCATTGTGGAATGGAAGTCATTATTGGACCTGTATCATATCAACTACATCGTCACCACTCCCTTCTGGCAGTCCGGGGCCGCGCTGCCGCTGACAAACGAGCTTATGAAGGACCGGGACTGGGTGCTTGTCTTTTCAGAGTCCAGCACGATGATCTTTGTCAGAGACGTCCCGGCCAACGCCCGGGTCATCTCGCACTACTCCCTTCCGAAAAAGATCCTGTACCGGTAACTGCCCCGACTACCCATCATTTCAGCTCCTGCGGTATACTACTGCTGCTGATTATGATGACAACCGCGCCGGTATACAGATACATCAGAACATCTCTTATCCTGATCATCCTTCTGGTTTCAGGGCTGTATCTTCTCAGGCCTGTTATGGACTATGATTTTTTCTGGCACCTCAGGACCGGCCAGTGGATATGGGAGAACCAGCAGCTCTTAAACAGGGATATCTTCTCCTATACAACCCCTGCCCTGACGACATTGTGGGAGCAGATCATTCTCACCTCCTACTGGCTCAGTCAGGTCCTCTATCACCTCTGCTGGTCATCCGGCGGAGCATTCGGCATCATCATCCTGCGGATCTGCCTTGTCGCCGGACTGATATATTTTAT
>SCQH01000048.1 GCA_004321925.1 Nitrospirota bacterium
ACGAAGATCAGAAATAAAAAGCCGGGACATCTCCGGGTTGTTCTTATCGGCCTCAGCATCTATTTTTCATCCTTTCTTAGGGCTTTCTCAGGGCAGTCGTTATCGCCACAACTGATTCAAGTATCGCCTTTACCTCATCGAGACCGACCATGTTCGGCCCGTCGCATAAGGCCTTGTCAGGTTCAGGATGCACTTCGAGGAAAAAACCGTCAACGCCGGCAGCCGCTGCCGCACGTGCAAGCGGGGCTGCATATTCCCTCTGGCCTCCGGAGCAGGTCCCCTGGCCTCCGGGCAGCTGCAGGCTGTGGGTGACATCAAAGATCACCGGATAGCCAAAGGCCCGCATGATAGGGAATCCCCTGAAGTCCACAACAAGATTATTATAGCCGAAGGAAGTGCCCCGTTCAGTGAGCAGCAGGTCCCTGTTGCCGGTCGATATGAATTTTTCTATGATGTTCTTCATGTCCCAGGGGGCAAGGAACTGGCCCTTCTTGATATTGACCGGCTTCCCTGTCCCGGAGGCGGCCAGGATGAGATCTGTCTGCCGGCAGAGCAGGGCAGGGATCTGCAGTATATCGAGCACCTCTGAGGCCGGCTTCGCCTCTGAGGCGGCATGGATGTCCGACAGCACCCGGACATCGAGCCGGCTTTTTATGTCGGAGAGTATCGTGAGACCCTTTTCCATTCCCGGGCCCCGGAAATTATTCAGGGAGGACCTGTTTGCCTTGTCGAAAGAGGATTTAAAGACAAACGGCAGGCCGAGGGAGCCGCAGATCTCCTTCAGACGCCCGGCAGTGTAGTGAGTGATGTCGGCATTTTCGATGACGCAGGGCCCGGCTATCACCAGGGGCGGATGATTGTCCCCCAGGACTACGTTATTGATCGTTCGGTCCATCGTCAGGGTATGAAAAGAGCGACCTTTTCTCATGGAGCGCTGCGCCGATGAATGCCCTGAAAAGAGGATGGGGCTCGGTCGGTCTCGACTTGAACTCGGGATGGAACTGGCATCCCAGGAACCAGGGATGGTCCCGGAGCTCGACGATCTCGACCAGTTCACCGTCGGGGCTGGTCCCGCTTATCAGCAGCCCCTTGCCGGTCAGGGTCTCCCGGTAGGCATTATTGAACTCATACCGGTGGCGGTGCCGCTCGGATATCTCCTTCTGCGCATAGGCCGTGTATGCCAGCGAATTCTCCCCGATAACGCAGGGGTAGGCGCCGAGCCTCATGGTGCCGCCCTTCTGGGTGCTTTCAGTCCTTTCTTCTGTGCGTCCTTTCCTGAAGTCAAACCATTTTTCCATCAGGTAAATGACCGGCGCCTGGGTCGAAAGGTCGAACTCGGAGCTGTTTGCCTTTAAGCCGCAGACGTTTCGGGCAAATTCAATGACCGCACACTGCATCCCGAGGCATATACCGAAATAGGGGATCTTTTTTTCCCGGGCATACCGTACCGATTCGATCTTCCCTTCAATGCCCCGGTAGCCGAAGCCTCCGGGCACCAGGATGCCGTCGGCTTCTGAAAGATATTTCTCGGCGTCATGCGCCTCCACCTCTTCTGAATCGATCCACTGGAGGTTCACCCTGCAGTCATTGGCTATGCCGCCGTGAATGAGGGCTTCGGTAAGGCTTTTGTAAGAGTCCTTCAGGCCGACATATTTCCCGACGATGGCTATGCTGACGTCGTTCTTCGGTTCCTTGATCTTTCTGACGATCTCTTTCCAGGCCCTCAGGTCCGAGCTCTTTGAGGGGAGGCTGAGCTTCTTGACTATCTGGCTGTCCAGGCCTTCGGAATTGAGGGCCAGGGGGACCTCATAGATGGTATCGACATCGATCGCATTGATGACGGCATCGCCGTCAAGGTTGCAGTGGATGGCGATCTTCTTTTTAGCCTCAGGGGTGAGGTTCCTGTCTGTCCTGCATAAGAGCAGGTCAGGCTGTATACCGATCGCCCGGATCTCCCGGACACTGTGCTGGGTCGGTTTTGTCTTTAACTCCCCGGAGGTCTTGATATACGGCAGGAGGGTCAGATGGACATACAGGACGTTCTCCCTGCCGACATCATAGCGCATCTGCCGGATGGCCTCGAGGAAGGGAAGGCTCTCGATGTCGCCGATCGTCCCGCCTATCTCGACGATGACCACATCATTGTCGTTGCTGACGGATTTGATCGCCTGCCTGATCTCGTCGGTTATATGCGGGATGACCTGGACCGTCTCCCCGAGGTAGTCTCCCCGGCGTTCCTTGGAGATGACGTTGTAATAGATCCTCCCGGTCGTGAAGTTATTTGCCTGGGAGGTCCGCATATGGGTGAAGCGTTCATAATGCCCGAGGTCAAGATCTGTTTCGGCCCCGTCATCCGTGACAAAGACCTCTCCATGCTGGAAAGGGCTCAGCGTTCCGGGGTCGACATTGATATACGGGTCGAGCTTCTGGATAGTGACCTTCAGGCCGCCGGCCTCCAGCAGGGCGCCGATGGAAGCGGCAGCAATGCCTTTGCCCAGGGACGACAGGACTCCTCCGGTTATAAAGATATATTTAGGCATTTTTCTATCCTTTCCAGATCTTCAGGTGTATCGACCCCGAACGTTTCGCAGGAGGTCTCCTGCACCTTGATCTTATATCCGTTTCCGAGCGCCCGCAGCTGTTCAAGGCTTTCAGCGAGCTCTATCTCCGTGGGCGCCAGGGCTGTCAGGGCAAGCAGCGCCTCTTTCCGGTAGCTGTAAATACCGATATGTTTATAACAACAGAAGGCCGCCTCAGACGGTTGTCCCCGGAGCGCCGGTCTCTGCATAGTATAGGCCTTCCATGCATCCCGGTAATACGGTATCGGGGCCCTCGAAAAATAGAGTGCGAACCCGTCCTCATCACAGACTGCCTTGACCACATTGGGGTCAAATATTTCCTCAGGGTCCACGATCTTTTTGACAAGGGTACCTAGCGAGGCCCTGCTGTCGTCGAGAAGCGAGATGACCGCATCGATCATCTCAGGCCTTATCAGCGGTTCATCCCCCTGAACATTGACAATTATATCATAATCCTTGTCAAGCGAACGCACTGCCTCGGCGATCCTGTCAGTACCCGACAGGTGGGCGGCAGACGTCATGACCGCCTTTCCGCCAAATGCGAGCACGGTCTCAAAGATGGTCTCGCTGTCGGTGGCCACGATGACGTCTGCGGCACGCTCTGAAAGCAGGGAGTTGCGGTAGACATGCTGGATGACCGGAAGGCCTTTCAGGGGTGCAAGGGGCTTACCCGGGAACCGGGTAGAATCAAAACGTGCTGGTATCAGAACGACTGCGGACATAGGTCTCAAGCAATAATTATATACTAATATCCATGAAATCTAAAAGCGGCAATACAGTTGACAGGCCCGCGCTGAATTGATGATACTATCAATCCCAAGGTAACTTAAGGTTTTGGCATCGCCGGGACCAATTTCATAACAACACGAGGTACATAATGGCAACGAAACATATGATTCCCGCATCGCCCTGGAGAGCCTACATCGAAGGTGCATTTTATGCGAACTCGGTCAGGAAGACGACCATGGCAGAGCTCTACGACCTTGCGGTCAGCCAGCCTGAAGTTGTCGAGACCTCACACCCGATGCATAAGCCGGAGCAGTTCAAGCTCCCGAAGACCGCGAAGGTGCTTATCTCCAACGACGGGGGCATTGTCGGACGCACGGCAAGGGCCCGCCGCCTCGTGCGTGAAATGGGCAAGGACAAGGACAAATACCTCGGCATGCTCGGCGAGGCCATCTATAATTTCAACAGGAGGCCCGGCCTCTGGCTCGAAGGGACCGTCGGACTCCACCCTGATTTTATGGTCAAGGCCCATCTGCTGAGCCCCGAGACAGATGCCAAGAACATGCTCGACTGGGGCATCAATTTCGCGCCCTGGATGAAGCCCTGGACCGACCTGTACAAGAAATCGAGGGCCCTCGACGAACCCGACATCATGGTCTTTGCCGACCCGGAGTGGAGCAATCCTGCTTTTCCGAACGGGCTGGTCATCATCGACGAGGCCCAGAACTGCATAGCGATCCTCGGACTGCGGTATTTCGGCGAACGCAAAAAGGGAACCCTTACCCTTGCCTGGACAATGGGTGTGCGCCAGAACATGGTCGCCTGTCACGGCGGCGTCAAAAAGATCGGCGATAAGCCGCCGATCGCCTTCTTCGGCCTCTCGGGCTCGGGAAAATCTTCCCTGACGAACAGCCATGACCACGGCGGCACCCTGAAGAAGGGCGAGAAGGTCACGGTCGTGCATGACGACGCCTTTTTGATCGACCTGGAGCATAATTATACGATCGCTCTTGAACCGAGCCTTTTTGACAAGACCGATGCGGTCGTTTTTGACGATCCGATCATCAAGTACTTCTATTCTGCCCAGAACGTCGGCACGACGCTGCTTCCGGACGGCAAGCTCAAGATGGTCTGCGAGGACATCAGGAACGACAACGGCCGCTGCCTTAAATCGCGGGACATGTTCAACCATAAGGACCACTGTGAGCGGCCCGGGAAGATCGTATGGCTCCAGAAGGACACAAGCCTTCCGCCGCTCTGCCGGGTCTCGTCCATGGCCCTTGCCGTTGCCATGGGGGCGTCGCTCTCTACCCTGCGTGCCAAGGGCGTTGAAAATGTGGACCCCAAAGAGCTTGAAAAACTGGTGATCGAGCCCTTTGCAAACCCCTTCAGGGTGCACCCGCTGATCGTAGACTGTCAGCAGTTCCTCAAGCTCTTCAAACAGGGGACGGAATGCTATATCATGAATACCCATGCCTTCGGCCTTCCCGGAAGCCTGACCGATATTCCGAAGGAGCTGTCCCTTTCGATCGTCACGGAACTGCTGCGGGGCAGTATCGAGTGGAGGGACTGGAAGGCCTTTGCAGGACTTGAACTCCCGAAGAACGGCAATGAGCTGTTCGGTCATGATTACGACAAGAAGTACAAACCGACCAGGAGCTCGGTCGATTATCTGAACTTCCTCAGGGACAGGATGCAGGACAGGATCACCTTCCTTTCAAACAAGAGAGACCTCGAAGGAGATATGGAAAATACCTTCATCGATCCGCTGGTGCTTGCCAGGAAGGTAATAGACGAGATCCTCAACCCTATTTAGGGCGGGGGATCTTTCAGGCAGACGGGGGTGTGATGGAAGCCTTTAATGCAGATGTCCTCAGGCGCCTGCTCATAGCTGCTCCGGCTATTCTCATCGCTATCACCTTTCATGAGGTAGCGCACGGTTTTGTTGCCTACAAGCTCGGGGACCCGACAGCGAAGTTCACCGGACGCCTGACGCTCAACCCGCTGGTGCATATTGATCCGTTCGGCACGATCCTCCTGCCGCTGATGATGTATTATTTCACGAACGGCCAGTTTGTCTTCGGGTACGCAAAACCGGTCCCGATCAATCCGATGAACTTCAAAAATCCCCGCAAGGGCATGGCCCTCTCGGCCGCGGCCGGACCTGTCGTCAATATTCTGCTCGCCCTGGCCAGCACTCTGATCCTGAGGCTGCTTATCATCCCTCTGATGTCGGTCATGCCTGAAGCAGCGAGTGAGGCGGTACTGAAGCCGCTTGGCATGATTGCCATATCGAGCATTGTGGTCAATGTTGTGCTGGCGTCGTTCAATATGATCCCGATCCCGCCGCTTGACGGGGGCAGGGTCCTCACCGGGCTTCTGCCCCCCAGGCAGGCAATGTCCTTCAGCAGGATCGAGCCGTACGGTTTCATCATCGTCCTCATCCTGATCTATACCCGCATAGCCAATTATCTGATCATGCCGGTCATCTCCTTTTTCCTGAAGCTGTTTCAGGTCTCCTGACCCCTTCCCTGCCTCATCCCTGCTTATTCGCCCATATTGACATCGACTGTTGCATTCATCACAATAAAAACAGCAGGCAGTAAATTCGAAATACCAAAGCAGGAGGCGGTATGCTGAAGAAGGTCTTTGCTACTGACAACAGTCTTGTCCTATTAGTCCTGAGGCTTATGCTTGCTCTTGTTTTTTTCCCGCACGGGGCACAGAAGGTCTTTGGCTGGTATGGCGGAAACGGGTTTGGTCCGACGCTCGGATTTTTTGTGTCCAAGGGGATCCCGGCGGCCCTGGCCTTCCTGGCCATCATGGCCGAGTCAGCCGGTGTAGCAGCCCTGGTTGCCGGACTATTTACCCGTGTTGCCGCACTCGGTCTTGCGGTCAATATGATCATCTGTGCCGCCGCCAACCACATTCAGAACGGGTTTTTCATGAACTGGACCGGCAAGCAGGCAGGGGAGGGCTTCGAATTCCATATCCTTGTTGTCGCCATAGCCCTCGGCCTGATGATCGGTGGCGGGGGCAGATGGTCCCTCGACGGCCTGATCTCACGGAAAGGTTTGGCCCGGAACTGATCAGACTTCAGCTCTCATAACGGGCATCATAGGGGGAGAAATGGATCAGGAGGTGCGGGAGAGATTCCGCTATTTTCTTAAAGATTCGGTGCGCCAGACGATCGATTTCTACGAGACCGATCAGAACAGGGGGGTGGCTCCGCCCCCTGTTGAGAAGCCATATTCTCCGGCTGCAGAACGTATCGAACTTGTCCCTTTAGCAGACCTTCATGACATCTCAGCGGTCACCGTCTTTACTGCCATCGCCAACCGAAGGAGCCGCAGGGCCTTTCTGCCTGAGGCCCTCTCCCTGAAGGAACTCTCCTTCCTGCTCTGGGCGACCCAGGGTATCAGGAAGACGGCCGGTCCCGGCACCGCCTTCAGAACTGTCCCTTCAGCCGGCTGCCGCCATGCGATCGAAACATATCTTGCTGTCTTCAATATAATGGGGCTCAAAGAGGGCCTATACCGCTATCTCCCGATCGAACACCAGCTTCTTTTAGTCGCACAGCCCACCGATCTGCCGGAGCTTGTGAGCCGGGCAGCCCTCGGGCAGGAGTTCACCGGAAAGAGTGCCGTGACCTTCATCTGGACTGCCGTCCCTTACCGGATGGAGTGGCGCTATGACATCGCGGCGCACAAGGTCATTGCGCTTGACGCGGGCCATATCTGCCAGAACCTTTACACCGCATGCGAGGCTGTCCATTCCGGCACCTGCGCCGTTGCAGCCTACGACCAGGGGCTGATGGACCGTCTGCTTGGAGTTGACGGTCAGGAGGAGTTCACGATATACCTTGCACCTGTCGGCAAGGTCCCCAAGGGGAGATCATGAGCAGATACTGGCTGATGAAATCAGAGCCCACCGTCTTCTCATTCGATGACCTCAGGGCTCGGCCCGGCTCGACCGACCACTGGGAAGGCGTCAGGAACTATCAGGCGCGAAACAATATGAGGGAGATGCAGCGCGGGGACCTGATGCTTTTCTACCATTCCAACTGTGAGCTGCCCGGCGTTGTCGGTATTGCAGAGATAGTCCGAGAGGCTTATCCCGACTTCACGGCCTTTGATCCGGCATCACATTATTATGATCCGAAATCCCTGCCTGAAGTTCCCCGCTGGTTCATGGTCGACGTCAAATGGAAGGAGGCGTTCAAAAGGACCGTGAGCCTCAGGGAGATGCGGGAAGTGCCTGAACTGCGGGGTATGCTGCTGCTTCGGAAAGGCCAGCGCCTCTCTGTCATGCCGGTCACAAAGGACGAGTTCGAAAAGATCAGGTCCCTCGGCCGGTCTTCGGGGCAGGGCTGATAACTCCCCCCTATTCGACTGTTATTGAATGCCCCTCAAACTCGACAACCTGTCCCCTGCGTATCTTGCAGCGCTTGCGTAATTCCACTGCACCGTCAACCCTGACCTGACCTTCAGCGATCACCCGCTTGGCCTCTCCCCCGCTTGCGCAGAGGCCCATGAGCTTAAGAAGGCTGTTGAGCTCGATAAATTCAGACTGATCAAGGATAAATTTTTCCATTCTTATTCTTGGCTAAAACACCTCTTCATTAATCTACTTACTCTACGTTAAAGGCCCTGAAAAATAAAGTCCTGACTTTGATTCTACTCACACCGGAGGTTCAGAAAATCAGATCCATCCTGAAACACGCCGTAACATGTCCTGCCTGGACTCCGCACCTGATCCGATAATTTCTCTTGACAAAGTGTTCAAAATACACTAACATAGTGTTAGATAGACACTAAGGAGGTTGCAATGACTGTCACATACCAATATCCCCGGCCGAACCTGGCTGTCGACTGTGTGGTCTTCGGCCTGGATGAGGCGGACCTCAAGATCCTGCTCATCCAGCGCGGTCTTCCTCCTTTCGAGGGGAAATGGGCTTTGCCGGGAGGCTTTGTCCAGATGGACGAGACCCTTGAAGAGGCTGCCAAGAGGGAGCTGAAAGAGGAGACGGGAATCCAGGACCTTTACCTCGAACAGCTCTATACCTTCGGGGCGATCGGCAGGGACCCGCGCGAACGGGTGGTGTCGGTGGCCTACTATGCCCTGGTGAACCTCCGCGATCACAAGCTCATGGCGGCGACAGATGCCCGGGATGCGGCCTGGTTCTCGACCGACGACCTGCCGCCGCTGGCCTTCGATCATTCGGAGATCGCCGGGATCGCCTTGAAACGTCTTAAGGGCAAGGTGGTCTATGAGCCGATAGGCTTCGAGCTTTTGCCTATGAAGTTCACCCTGACCCAGCTCCAGCAGATGTATGAAAAGATCCTTGATCGGCCTATCGACAAGAGAAACTTCAGGAAGAAGATCCTCGGGATGGACCTGCTTCAGGAACTTGACGAGGTGCAGGTGGACGTGTCCCACCGGGCGGCACGTCTCTATAAGTTTGACGAGAAGAAGTACCGGAAGCTCAGGCAGAGAGGCTTTGTTTTCGAAATCTGACAGCCGAAAGGAGGATGTCATGTTAGGCATACAGTATATAAATAAATTAAATCGCTTGGGGTTTAATTCTTTTCTACCCGCCATGAAGGCACTATGAAAATAGTTCATAAATGGGTCTGGACAATCCTCGCATTCGTGTCAATAATTCTGCTGACGGCATCCATAAAGAAATGGACACCGATCACTCCAACAGAAGTTTTTGGATTTATCACCGGGGCTGTATGCGTCTTGTTCGTTGTTGAGCAAAACATCTGGAACTTCCCCGTTGGCATTGCAAACAATATCTTCTTTATTGTGCTGTTTCTGTCAGCCCGACTATATGGCGACATGATGTTACAGGTCGTTTACATTGTTCTCGGACTGATCGGATGGTGGCAATGGCTTTACGGCGGGGTAAGCCTCACGGAACTACACGTCAATCATGCATCGGCACGGGAAATACTGATTTTATTTTCTATTGGTGCTGTCGCCACAGCAGGCATGCGTGAGTATTTCATACAAATAAACGATTCAGCTCCTTTTCTTGATGCCTTGACAACAGCGCTTAGTCTAATTGCCCAATACCTTCTCAACTGCAAACGCATAGAAAACTGGTTCGTCTGGATAGTTGCTGATCTGATTTATGTTGGCCTCTATGTACAAAAGGGGCTATACCTTACCGCTGTACTCTATGTCCTTTTCATCGGTTTGTGTGTCGCCGGATATATTTCATGGCGAAAATCTGAATTCCAAATTAAGAAAGTGATTCTTGTGTAATGAAAATGTTTCGCACAGGCGTAGTAATTGGCAAGTTCTATCCACCCCATCTGGGGCACCATTTTTTAATTGAATCGGCATCTTTGCAATGCGACCTTCTCTTCGTACTCGTTTGTTGGAAGCCGGAACAAACCATACCTGCTGATACTCGTATTGCCTGCATCCGCGAGGTTCACCCCGAAGTTAGGGTCATATCAGTAGAAGATATTCTGGCTGATGATGACACGCCGGGATGGGCAGCATATACGGTTCAACTACTGGGGTCTGCACCCGATGCCGTTTTCACTTCGGAAGATTACGGCGACGGCTATGCGCGAGCGATGGGAGCAAAACATGTAATGATAGACAGGCAGCGGTTGTCTTATCCCTGCTCCGGTACAATGATACGCAATGATCCCCTTGCATACCTTGAATGGGTTAGTCCGTGCATGCGTGAATTCTATGTAAAACGGGTGTGTATTGTTGGCGCAGAATCAACAGGGAAAACAACCCTTGCTCAAAGCCTTGCGGAGCACTACCAGACAAACTGGGTGTCTGAGTATGGTAGGGAATATTGTGCAGAAAAGTGGAAGAATGGCAACATCACGGATGACTGGGTCTCTGAGGAGTTCGTTGCGATTGCAACGGAACAGGGACGTAGAGAAGACCAGGCCTCACGTTCAGCAAACAAGGTCCTGATCTGCGATACTGACCCATTTGCCACATCTATTTGGCATGAGCGTTACATGAACAGTCGAAGCATTGAAGTAGAAACCATTGCAAATAAGCGTCGCTACGATCTTTACATTTTAACCGGTGACGAAATACCCTTTGTACAAGATGGGCTGCGAGACGGAGAGCATATCAGGCATTGGATGCATGGACGGTTTATTAAAGCGTTAACAGAAAAGAATTGTCCCTGGGTACTTGTATCCGGTGATCTTGCCGGCCGCATTTCGCAAGCTGTACGTTATATTGATGACATTTTGAAAACGTCTCACCATTGTTAGTATTAGTCCACAATAGTTTTACAAGTTGGGTAAAGGAGCGCGAAACCTGACACTGTTCGGCAAAGGAGAAAGAAGAAAATGCTCGGAGCTATAGCGGGCGACATAATCGGATCGGTCTATGAGAGCGTCCGGACGAAGAGAAAGGATTTCCGGCTGTTCACACCCCTTTCGATCTACACGGACGACACCGTATTGACGGTCGCCGTGGCCGATGCGCTGCTCAATGGGAAAGACTACGGGAGTACGATCAAGTCGTATGCGAGACGCCATCCCCTGCGGGGATATGGACCGAAGTTTACTCTCTGGATGCTCTCTCCATCGATGCAACCGTACAACAGCCTTGGCAATGGTTCTGCCATGCGGGTCAGCCCTGTTGCTCACGCGTTCAGGACGGAAAAGGAGGTGCTCGACCAGGCCAGGCTCAGCGCTGAGTGCACCCATAATCATCCGGAAGGGATCAAGGGCGCACAGGCGACAGCCCTGGCAATCTTCATGGCGCGAAATCAGGCCGGCAAGCAGGAGATACGGGAGACGATATCCGGGCGTTATGGATATGATCTGTCCCGGCGGCTGGAGGATATTCGTCCGGGCTACCGGATGGACCTTACCTGTCCTGGGTCTGTCCCTGAAGCGATCATCGCCTTCCTGGAGTCGGACAGCTTTGAGGATGCCATACGAAATGCGGTCTCACTTGGCGGGGACGCCGACACGCAGGCGGCTATCGCCGGGGCTATTGCAGAGGCATTCTATGGCCATATACCGGCCGAGATCCTCAGCGGCATCACGAAGCGGCTGAATAAGGGCTTCAAAAAGACGATCATTGAGTTCTATAAACGATTCGGGACAGAACAGATGGTTGCACAAGCGCTGTCACTCGGCAGCGAACAAGACCGTCGCTAATGGAAGAAATCATTTTATCTGGAAGAAATGGCGGAGAGGGTGAGATTCGAACTCACGGTAGGGTTACCCCTACAACGGTTTTCAAGACCGTCGCTTTCAACCGCTCAGCCACCTCTCCGTAAAAACCTCTAAACTTCAACTACATTAAAGACCGTAAAGACCGTCGCTTTTCCGCCCCGGGCGGATTCGCGGGGATAACAACGGCTCAGCCACACCACCGGGAATTTATTATAGCAGAAAATAATTTTATGTTGGTTTTATTATATAATAGGTGACGTTATGGACCTGTGCGGGATGCAAAAAGTAAAAAAAGTTAATTTGACATTTTAGGTCAGATTATTTAAATTCAAAAATTCCCAAAAAGGACAATGATTGATGAACAGTTCGATTATTCAGCTTATATTGAATGCCGGTCTCGTCGTGAAAGGGGTGTTGCTGATCCTCCTTTCATTTTCGATCGTATCCTGGGCGATCATTATCTTTAAACAGCGGTATTTTTCTAAGGCCAACAAGGAGTCGGAACAGTTCCTGCGTGCCTACCGGGCGAACCGGGACCCCAGGAACCTCTTCAAGGCCACAAAGAACATGGTCCTGAGCCCCATCGCAAACGTCTTCAAGGCGGTCTATACGGACGATGCCCAGAGGGACAGGGGTGAGGTAAAGCGGGTGCTCCGCAGGTACGAGACCCTGGAGTCGGTCAAGCTCGAAAAGTATCTCAATTTCCTCGCGACCACGGGCTCGACCTCGCCGTTCATCGGGCTCTTCGGTACGGTCTGGGGGATCATGAACTCGTTCCATGGCATCGGGACGGCAGGGTCAGCCTCGCTGGCAGTCGTTGCCCCCGGCATTGCAGAGGCCCTCATCGCCACGGCCATCGGACTTGCCGCGGCCATACCGGCCGTCATAGCCTACAATTATTATCTCAGCATGTCCCGGAAGATGATCATCGAGATGGAGGATTTTTCCGAGGACCTGCTTGAGCTCTTCAGCAAGGCAGGCGATTGAAGACAGAGCGCCACAGGACAGTCCTTTCCGAGATCAACGTGACGCCGTTCGTGGATGTCATGCTCGTCCTGCTCGTCATCTTCATGGTCACGGCGCCTCTCATGCAGCAGGGGGTGGATGTGAACCTTCCCAAGGCAAAGGGCAAGGAGCTTCCGCCGGACGAGAGGGTCTCCCTTGTCATAAAGAAGGACCGGACGATCTACCTCAATGATACCCAGCTCTCCATACCGGAGATGCGCAAGAAGCTCGAGGCGGTCAGCAAGCTCAACCCGAATGTCTTTTTACGGGCCGACAAGGATGTGCCCTACGGTCTTGTGGTGGAGGTCATGGGAGAGATCAAAGAGGCAGGCATAGAAAAGCTCGGGATGGTCACTGAACCGAAGCTTGATCTGAAATGAAGGGGCCGAGCCTCCAGAAAACAACCGCCATCTCAGCAGCGCTCCATGCAACCCTCTTCCTGATATCCATGATCGTCCTGAGAAATTCACATACGTTCGTTATGCCTTCAGCCTACACGGTGAACCTGGTATCATCCGGCGGCAGACCCGAGGCAGCCAGCGTCAGACCGGGCGAAGCTGTCGAGACGGTTGCGAAGATGACGGAGCCGGGGCATACGGCAGTGAAAGAAACACGCAATGCCAAAGAAGAGCAGAAGCGTATCGATGACAGGATCTCAGAGATAGCTTCCAAGAAGAAGATCGAGAGGATCGTGAACCTCAGAAAGGCCATGGTCTCGATAAAGGGCGGGACGAACCCTGCGAATGCAAAATCCTCCGGACAGGCCGCTGGAAAGGGGCTCTCAGGGGGACAGGCCGCTGAAATGTCCTATGCCGACAGGGTAGGCCAGGAGATCCATAAACAATGGTCCTATCCTGATACTCTGAAAAAGAACCTTGAGGCCATCGTGGCGGTGAAGGTCTTAAAGGACGGCATGATCTCGGTGCAGAAGGTCGAAAAGAGTTCGGGCGACAGGCTTTTCGATAAGTTTGCACTCAAGGCGATAGAGATGGCACAGCCGGTCACGCCGCCGCCCCATGAAATGGAGATAGGGATACGCTTTACGCCATGATGAGATCATATCGTATACTCATAATCCTTATGCTTTGCCTCCTGCTGGCAGTCCCTGCATCGGCAAAGATCTATATCGACATCACCTCCCCTTCGATAAAGCAGCTGCCGCTCGCCATATTTGATCTGCAGGGTGCACAGGGGAAGGAGGTCTCGGAGATCATACGCAATGACCTGACCCTTACCGGCCTGTTCATGACCATTGACAAGGCGGCGTATATAGAGACAGCCTCTCAGCCGTTCAATCCGAAGAACTGGACCCCCCTCGGCATTGAGGCCGTTGTCAAAGGGACGGTCTCCGGGGACCGGACCCTGACCGCAGAAGTCGTGCTCTACGACACCACCGAAGGTCGCGAGATCCTGAACAAGCAGTATCAGACAGAGAAAGACCTGACCAGGCAGCTGGCCCATACGATCTCCAATGATATCTATCAGGCGATGACCGGCCGGCCGGGTGTCTTCAGGACCAAGATCGTCTTTGTCGGGGACGACGGGGGCGAAAAGGGCATGTATATAATGGACTGGGACGGACAGAGGATGAAGAAGCTCGGGCTGAAGGGCTCGTTGATGCTGACGCCGCACTGGTCTGCCGATGGCACGAAGATCATCTACTCGTCCGACCGGGGTAGACAATGGTCCATATATTTGCTAGACTTTCAGAAAATGTCTGAAAAAAAGGTGTTCACGGCGAAAGGGATAAACATGGCCGGTGATTTTTTTCCCAATGGCACCTCATTTGTCTTTTCTTCATCAAAGGACGGCACCCCGGATATATATTCCTATAATATGGAAACCAGCGCACTGAAGAAATTGAGCTCGACCCACGGCATAGAGGTCTCGCCTGCCGTCTCCCCGGACGGAAGCCGCATAGCCTTTGTCTCTGACCGGGGGGGCAGCCCGCAGATCTATTCCATGCGCTCTGACGGCAGTGAGCTCAGGCGGATCACCTTTGAGGGCTCTTACAACACATCTCCCTGCTGGTCGCCTCTTGGCGACAGGATAGCCTTTTCAGGGAGACATGCCGGCCGGAACCAGGTGTTTCTCGTGAAGCCGGACGGGACCGAACAGGTCCAGCTGACCGATCAGGGCAATAACGAGGACCCGTCCTTTTCTCCGGACGGACGGTATATAACCTTCACCTCTGACAGGGAGAAGGCAAAGGCCATTTATATCATGAGGGCCAATGGCGAGGCCCAGAAGAGAATAACACCAAAGGACATCAGGGCCCTTGGCCCGAGATGGTCACCGAATTGATATCAAAACTTTCAGGGAGGATTGCATGAAAAAGTACTGGATTCTTTTTGCACTGCTGACACTCATTCTGGCAGGATGCCAGCAGAAGACCGCAGCAAAGCCTGATGAGCAGCTCCAGCAGAAGGACGGGGCAGTGCAGCAGAAAGAGGCCGACAAGGTCGCAGACAGCAGGACCGGGACAAAGGTCGAATCCATTGACTCAAAGGACGGCTCCTCACTGACAGGAGAGGGAAAAGAGGGCATGTTCCCGGATGTGCTTTTTGATTTTGATAAATATGACGTGAAGGAATCCTATCAGCCTGCCCTGAAATCACTTGCCTCCTGGATGACCAAGAACGGCTCTGCCCGCCTTTCTATCGAAGGACATTGCGACGACCGCGGCACGAACGAATATAACCTTGCCCTGGGGGACAGGCGGGCGAAGGCAGTAAGGGATTATATTGTTTCCCTCGGCGTCCCGTCGGCCAGGCTGGATGTCATAAGCTATGGCGAGGAAAAACCTCTTTGCAAGGACCAGACCGAAGACTGCTGGGCAAAGAACAGGCGGGCACATTTTGTGGTCCTGGGTAAGGCGGGCAAATAGTGAGAGCCGCAACAATATTTCTGCTGCTTCTCTTCGTGACGGCCTGCGCCTCGACCAGCGACCTTGATCCGCTCACGCGTGATATCGGTAATCTCAAGCGCGAATCGGCCGAAGCAAAGAAAGAGATCGATGCCCTTAAGGAAAAGACCGCAAAGCTTGTCACGGAAGAGTCGTTCCAGGCAGTGCGTGAAAGCCAGGCAGAGCTGACTACACGCCTGACCGACACCGGCAGCGGCCTGCAGGAACTGCGGGGCAGGTTCGAGGAGAGCAAATTCTATCAGGACAAGATCCTGAAAGAGTCTGCTTCTGAAAAAGACCTGGTGAAGGCTCAGATCGCAGGCATGGAGCTTCAGCTCAGGACACTGAAGGAAAAAATGGCGCTGCTTGAGGAGGCTTCCAGGCTGAAGGACCCTGCCAGGGGTCAGCCTGAGGCTGCGGTAAAGGTTGATACCGAAAAGCAGGGCCAGCCTGAGGCTGCCGTGCCCGGTGATGCTGCCAAGCAGGGGCCTGACAAGAACGGCGACAAGAAAGAGGGCAGTGACGAAAAGACAAAGGCATACGAAACCGCATACCAGGCCTTTAAGGACAAAAAATATAAGGAGGCCCGGGAGAAGTTCGAGGCCTTTATGAAGGACTCGCCCAAACATAAGCTCGCCGGCAATGCCCAGTTCTGGATCGGAGAGGCCTATTACGCTGACAAGGATTATGAGAGCGCCATACTTGCCTATGAAACGCTTCTCAAGAAATATCCTGACAGCGAGAAGGTGTCCGGTGCCATGCTGAAGCAGGGCTTTGCCTTCATTGAGATCGGCGACAACAAGACCGGCAGGACGATCCTCGAAAAACTCTTGCAGAGGCATGCTGAATCCAAAGAAGCAGCGCTTGCCAAAAAGAAGCTTGCAGAGATAGAGAAAAAGCCGGCCAGGAAAAAATGATAACGCTGAAGGACAATTTCTTCAGGGTCATCGATTATCTCAGGCTCTCGGTCACTGACCGCTGCAACCTGAGGTGCATCTACTGTATGCCTGCCGAAGGGATCCAGCCGTTCGGCCATTCCGATATCCTCAGCTATGAGGAGATCGTCAGGATCGTCAGGGTCGCCGCCGAACTCGGCGTCAGGAAGGTCCGCATCACCGGCGGCGAACCGCTCACCAGAAAGAACCTCCCCTTCCTGATCTCCGAGATCAGGAAGATCTCCGGGATCGAGGACCTCAGCATGACCACGAACGGCATACTGCTTGAGCGGCATGCGCAGGAGCTTGCTGACGCAGGTCTGAACCGGGTCAATATAAGCCTCGATTCATTCAACCCGGAGCGCTACAGAGAGATCACCCGGGGCGGCGACCTCGATGCCGTGCTCAGAGGGCTTGAGGCTGCCAGGAAGGCGGGGCTGGCCCCCATAAAGATCAATATGGTGCCGGTCCGCGGGATCAATGAAGACGAGATAGAGGCCTTTGCAAAAATGACGCTCGACTCCGATTGTCATGTCAGGTTCATCGAGTTCATGCCCTCGGGAACTGCCGAGAGCTGGGGGCCCGAAAAATATATCACGACCGGAGAGATGCAGGAGATCATAGGGAAGATAGCGCCTCTGGAGCCGGTGCGGGTCAGGAAGAACGGGCCTTCGAAATATTTCAGGCTGCAGGGGGCCCGGGGGGTCATCGGTTTTATCAGCGCCCTGTCCCACCATTTCTGCAGGGAATGCAACCGGCTCCGGCTGACCCCGGAAGGGAAGCTCAGGCCCTGCCTGTTTTCGGAGACCGAGATAGACCTGAGGTCCCCGATCAGGACAGGGGCGTCGGATGATGAGATAGCCCGGCTGCTGAGACTTTCGATCGCTGTCAAGCCTGAAGGGCATACCATCAACAGCACGTCCGCTGCCGGAAAGGCCTCTCCCTGTTCCGGGCAGGCAGCCCCTGAACAGAAAAGACCGATGTCGAGGATAGGGGGATGAAAAAACTTTCACATGTTGATGAGAAGGGGAAGGCCCGCATGGTCGATGTCTCGGCCAAGGCCTCTACGGACAGGGAGGCCGTTGCCCGGGGGACCATTCTGATGAATAAAGCGGTCTTCCGTCTTATCCGGGACAACAGGGTAGAAAAAGGCGATGTGCTCGGGGTTGCGCGGCTGGCCGGTATTATGGCGGCCAAGCGGACCGCCGGACTGATACCCCTCTGCCACCCCCTGAACATTACCGCCGCAGACGTTCAGTTCAGGATGGAGGCGAAAACGCACAGCATCGCGATCGAGGCACGGGTCAAGATCAACGGCCGAACAGGCGTTGAGATGGAGGCCCTCACTGCGGTCTCGGTTGCGGCGCTTACCATCTACGATATGTGCAAGGCGGCCGACAAAGGGATGGTCATCACCGATATCATGCTCCTCGAAAAAAGCGGAGGCAAAAGCGGAACCTTCAGAAGATGAGAGAGGCTGACGCAGAGCAGTTCAAAGAGTGGTTCTCCGGCTACACAAAGACATTTCATTCAGACGATAAAGAAGAGCAGAAGAACATTGCCCTGAAGATCAGGCATACGTCCGAGGTATGTTCGGTCATGAGGCAGCTGGCCGCCGCAATGTTCCCGGACGAAAACAGCAGGCTGGTGGCAGAGGCAGCCGCCCTTTTTCATGACGTCGGCAGGTTCCCGCAATATGCAGAGTACAAGACCTTCAGGGACAGCATATCGGTCAATCACGGAAAGCTCGGGGCTGAAGTGCTTGTCAGGGAACGGGTCCTTGCCGGGCTCCCTGAGCATGAGCAGGCGGTCATCCTGCAGGCAGTGCAATTTCACAACGCCTTTGAGATCCCGGGCCTGAAGGACGGCGATGCCCTGATGGTCCTGAAGATGGTCAGGGATGCGGATAAGCTTGATATCTGGCGCATCTACCTCGGGTTTTATGAAGGAGACCCTGCTGACATCGCATCAGAGGCAGGGCTTGGCCTGCCGGACCTCCCCGGATATTCTGACCCTGTCCTTGAGAGCATCTTTAACCGGCAGACCGCATCGCTGAAGGACCTGCGCTGCCTGAACGATTTCACGCTCATGCTCCTGTCCTGGACATATGACCTTAACTTCACCTCATCAGCGGCCTTGCTGGCGGAGAAGGGGTATGTATCGAGGCTCATCTCCTTGCTGCCACAGACCCCGGATGTACTCAGGGCACGCGAAGAACTGCTCTCATATCTCAGAGCGAGGACTGCCCCCTGAGGGACAGAAACCGTTTATACTATAGTCCATGATACTGCTGATATATCTTGCGGTCATATCGTACAGCATAGGGTTTTACCGGTCAGCCTTTGTTTATGCAGGCCTCCTGTTTCAGATCGGCTACATGGCTCACCGCGGGATGACCCTCGGCAGGCTCCCTATCATAGGGCCGCACGACACGCTCTTCTTTATGTCTTTATCGACCATGCTCTTTGCCGGCGCGATCAGCTTCAGGCAGAAGGACAGGCGGGGGATACTTCTGCCGCAGGTCGGCCTGACCCTTCTTTTTATCGGCCTGTCGCTCCTGTACAAACCGCATAACGCACCCCTGCCGCCGGTCCTCAGGACCTTCTGGTTCGAGTCCCACGTTGCCCTCTCTTTCTTTGCGTATGCCCTGTTCGGTATCGCCGCGGTGCTCGGTCTCATGTTCTTAATTAAGAAAGACCAGCAGGCAGAGCTCCTGCAGTATAAGGCAATACTGGTGGGTTACTGCTTTTTTTCCACCGCTATGGTCTTTGGCGGCATATGGGCCTTTTATGCCTGGGGAACATACTGGCTCTGGACCCCGAAGGAGCTCTGGACAGTGATATTATGGCTCTTCTACAGCCTCTACCTGCATGCCCGGCTGAGGCCGTGGTGGCTCGGGAGGCCCTCGGCCTATCTCAGCATTGCCGGGTTTCTAATCGTTATGTTCACGTATCTCGGCGTCAGTCTCTTTATGAAGAGCTCACATTCCTTCTGACCATGAAGCTCCTGAAGATCATAATGAATTTCTTTGTCTCGCTCAGGACGACGCTCTGGCTGTCATCCGGGCTGCTCCTGCTCCTCTTCCTCGGCTCCTTCATCATGCCGCTGCGGGAAGAGTTTCAGGCGCTGCATACAACCCCGCTGTTCGCCTGGATGGCTGATAACGGCCTGGGTGTGACCTGGTGGCTCTATGGCTCGATCATCGTCCTGACGCTCCTGGTTCTCAACACCCTTGCCTGCAGCATTGAATCGCTCATTAAAAAAAGGTCCAGCAGGACCTGGCTCCTGACCATATCACCCCAGGTCATCCATATCGGTTTTCTTTTCATCCTGCTCGCCCACTGCCTGAGCTCGTATGACAGCTTTCAGGGGATGACCCAGGCATCGCGCGGGACAGCGCTGGAACTGCCAAACGGCGTGGTCGCGGTCATCGAAGATATTCGCGCGGACGCAGACCCTGCGGGCTATATCAAAGACTGGTCAGTCGCTGTGCGTTATTACCGCCAGGGGAAAGCCCTGCCCGTAGAAACCCTGCAGCCCAACAGCCCCTCTTTTATCGACGGTTTCGGCCTCTATATCAAAACGGTCAGGTTCGAGCCTTTTCCTGTCGCCCTTATCCAGCTCAGCAGGGACTCCGGCGCCCCCTGGGCACTGTTGGGAGGGATCCTCTTCCTGGCCGGCATGACAACGCTTCTGCTGCTGAAGATACGGCGCGAGGCTGACCAGGATTAGACCATGCCGGTCTTTGTGATCCATGAGCATCATGCCACGAGGCTTCATTTCGACCTCAGGCTCGAGATGGACGGGGTCCTGAAATCATGGGCCGTCCCGAAGGGCCCGTCCATGAACCCTGCAGACAGGAGGCTCGCGGTCCTGGTCGACGATCATGACCTTGACTACGCAGGTTTTGAGGGGACGCTCCCTGAAGGCACCTATGGGGCCGGGAAGGTCTGCATCTGGGACCAGGGCCAGTACGAGCTCGGGGACGGGAGCATTGAATCGGGAAGACTCGAGATCGGTTTTAAGGGGAAAAAAGTAAAGGGCATCTTTGCCCTCGTCAGGATGTCCGGCAAAGAAAAAGCCGGCAAAGGAAAAGACTGGCTCCTGATCAAGAAAAAAGACGCAGATGCCGACAGTACCTTTGTCCTAAAGACAGTCTGCCCTTCATAAATCCGGACCGCAACGGCCTCAGAACTGCGCTAAGGGAAAACCGTCAGACCGAGACTTCTGAAGTCCCGGTCAAAGGTGAGACAGGGAATACCTTCAAGCAGGAGGGTAATAACCACATAAGATATTGCATCGCAAAAAGAAAGCCGCTTGTCTTTCGAGAGTTTTCTAAAGACCTTCTCTGCTGCTGCTCTAACTGAATCGTCATACGGGATTATGACAAGGGCCGGTCTGATCATGTCAAGGAACGAGACAGCCGTAAGATAATTTGCGCGGTATCTGAGAAGGGTCACTGTCTCGCTGATCACATCCCAAGTCGTGTAGAGGGTAACATTATGATCTTTACAGTATTCGAGAAGTTCTCCCGCCGCTATATAGTTGGTGTCTTCGGGGCAGAGTGCTGCAAAGAAGAATGAAGTATCACAGAAGGCTTTATTCTGGGTGAGGTTCAAAGCCCATCCTCGGCAACGTAGAGATAATCCTTGACGTTCTCCGAAATCGGACTTCTGTATTGTTTCTTTTTAGTTTTTAGCTTTCTACGAATTGCAAGAAGACGTGTCGCTGCCTCGCCGGGTCTTACCATCGCCGGTTTCTTGATCTCGGCAACAACTTCGTCATGCACTGTTATCTGATAAACGGCGTCAGGAGAGTTTTTAAATGATTTAATTATGCCCGGCAGCTGTTTCCTGGCATCCGAAATGGAGATAACCGTTTTCATTTTATATAACCTCGCTTAGAATTGTACTATCTGTACATTATTGTACACTACGGGAACTGCCTTTACAATAGCTTGCGCGCAGGGCTTCTAGTCCGTAATATCATGAATTACTATTACAGGAACTTAATGTCCCTTGATTTAACAGCTTTTTTCTTTCAAAGGTAAGGCGTCTATGCTATCATTCCATCCATGGGGTCAGAAAACGCCAGCAGGGTATAGTAATTGTTGTGCAAACAATAAAATTTATTAATTCATGGTCATCGAACTAAAACAGGTATTCGGTATCGGCATTGCCCTAGTGGGCACCATAGCCAATATTATCGGCCAGATCATAGGCTTTCAGATTCATGCTGGAGAAAGGGAAGCATTAGGCATATTAAAGGCAGGGTATATCGGCCTGGCGATATATGGCGCTATTGAACTTGGGCTGTGGCTGGCGGGTGTCAGTTGGCCACTTTGCCACGCTATTACTTTACTTATCTTCTTTATTACTGGCATTAGCATTTTGTTTATTCAAATGTTTAGATCACCATTCGAAGTTCTTGATAAAAAGAAGACAAGTCCTATTCTCCGTCTCATGGAAATAGTATTAATTTTCGTACTTATCTGGCTTCTCGGAATCACATCAGTTGCTGGCTACAAATACTACGTCAAAGGCATCGAACCAGGAATGAGGACACATTAAAGCACAACAATCTCATCCAGCCCGACACGGGTTAAGCGTTTTTTGCTTTGCAGTGCCGGTTTCCCGAGCGGCTGATGGTGGTCGTTACTCCATATTTCCTACGTAAATCCGCAAAGTAATTCGCTCCCCGTGAAATTAGGCGTGGATGAGGGCGCTCATAAGCAGCTGCATCCCGACATTGCCTATTCAATCTTATTACCGGTAAAATAAAAAATGGACCATACACAGATAAAAGGCTCAGTCTGTTTTATTTTATCAATATGTCTTTCCCTCTTATTTGCCGCGGGTACACGTACGGCCGGTGCGGCAGAGAACAAGCCTGTTTCTCCTTTTGAGATAAACAGGCTGCAGAGGGCGCCGGAATTTTCCGCAAAGGATCTCACGGGGGAAACAGTCTCCCTGTCTTCATTGAAAGGGAAGGTCGTTCTGATGAACTTCTGGGCAACATGGTGTCCTGCCTGCATAGCGGAGATGCCCTCCTTGAACAGCCTGAACAATAACAGGGAACTCAAGGCAAAGGGCTTTGAGGTCATTACGGTCTCTGCCGATGAATCAGCTAAAGATGTCAAAAAATTTCTGACTAAACAGAGGGTCTCGCTTCGCGTCCTGATGGACGGGAAGAAATCGGTCTCACGGCAGTTCAAGGTCTTTTCCATTCCGACCACATTCCTGATCGACCGGCAGGGGAATATTTCTGAAAAATTCTTCGGTGAATATGACTGGACGGATAAGGAGATCAGGGAGAAGATCGACAGACTTCTGTAGCGGTCCCTGCCTGCCCGTTATTCAGGGCTGTTCCAGAGATGGCAGGAGACAAGCCTGCCGCTGTTTTCCCGCAACAGAGGGACAATCTTATCACACGGCTCAAAGCGCCGCGGGCACCGAGGATGAAAGGGGCAGCCTGAGGGGAGATTGAAGGGGCTTGGCGCCTCACCCTTGAGCGGCGCCGCATGGACCGTCCGTCCTTTCCCCGCATCTTCCCTCTTTATGACGGGCGCCGACGCGAGAAGCATTTCCGTGTAGGGATGAAAAGGTTTCTCAAACAGCTCTTCCGACCTTGCATGCTCCACGATCTTGCCGAGATACATGACGGCCACCTCATCGCTCAGATAATGGACCACCCGCAGGTCATGGCTGATGAAAAGAAAGGATATCCCGGTCTTTTTCTTCAGATCCAGCAGGAGGTTGATGATCTGGGCCTGTATCGAGACATCGAGGGCTGACAGGGGCTCATCCGCAATGATCATTTCGGGCGAGACCGCAAGGGCCCGAGCTATGCATATCCGCTGTCTCTGGCCGCCGCTGAATTCATGCGGGTAGCGGCCCATGACATCAGGCCCCATCCCCACGGTATCCAGGATCCCGGCAACAGCGTCCCTGAGGCCCGGGCGTTTGACGAGGTTATGGATGGTAAGCGGTTCGGATATGGTCTCGTATACCGTTCTCCGGGGATTCAGGGAGGCAAAGGGGTCCTGGAATATTATCTGGACAGATTTTCTGAATCCCTTTAGTCCTTCCCTGCCGAGGGCAAAGACATCCTCACCCTTGAAAAGCACCTTGCCGGAGGTCGGGGGCAGAAGCCTCAGGACCAGCCGCGCCAGCGTGGACTTGCCGCAGCCGCTTTCGCCGACAATGGCCAGAACGCTGTCCTTCGAAAGGGAAAAGTCAACGCCGTCAACAGCCTTGAGGAGCGTTTCAGGCGTTCTGAAGGCCTTCCTGACGCCGAAGTGTTTTTTTAGAGAATCAACCCGCAGGAGTTCCATCATATCTCTTCTGCCCTGATGCACCTGACAAAATGGCCTTCGGTGATCAGGCGCAGTTCAGGTTCTTTCTCGCGGCACTGCGGTCTGACGTAGCTGCAACGGTCGGCATAGGTGCAGCCTGCGGGAAGGTCCTGCATCCTCGGCACATTGCCGGGGATCGGTTTCAGCGCAACCCCTTTTGCTATGGGTATCGACTCAAGCAGACCCCGTGTATAGGGGTGCCGCGGGCTCCGGAAGAGCTCAGCGGTATCTGCCAGCTCCACAAGCCTGCCTGCGTACATGATCCCGACGCGGGCGGCATTCTCGGATATTATGGCGAGATCATGGGTGATGAAGAGTATGGACATCCTGAGCTTTTCCCTGAGCTGCTGGATAAGCTCCAGTATTTGGGCCTGGATCGTGACATCGAGCGCAGTGGTCGGTTCGTCGGCTATCACGAGGGACGGATTGCAGGCGACAGCCATAGCTATCATGACCCTCTGTCTCATGCCGCCCGACATCTGATGCGGATATTCCTTCACCCGCTGCTCAGGGGAGGGGATCCTGACGGCCCTGAGCAGTTCCACGGCCTTGTCCAGGGCGTCCTTTTTCGAGATAGGGAGGTGAGTAAAGAGGACCTCAGCCAGCTGGTACCCAATGGTGAGCACCGGGTTTAGGGAGGTCATCGGTTCCTGGAAGATCATTGAGATCTCCTTTCCCCGGAGACGTCTTTTGCTTTCCTTGTCCAGGGTCAGGAGGTCCCGCCCCTTGAAAAATATCTCGCCGGACGCAGAGGCATTTGGCGGGAGCAGCCCCATGATCGAAAGGGCGGTGATGCTCTTGCCGCAGCCGCTCTCACCGGCAAGTCCGAAGAGCTCAGACTCTTTTACCGTGAGATCAAGATGGGATACAGCCGGAACGGTCCCTGAGTCTGACCGGAATTGGATGGTAAGATCCCTTACCTCAAGTAAGGACACTGCTTACTACGGTTCCTCTTTTTTAAGGAACTTCAGGTAGGTCTCGGCCTCTTTCAGGTTGGGGTTGCTCTCAAGGGCCTTCTGCCATTCTTCATAGGCAAGGCCGGTAAGCCCCTCCATATAATAGCTCAGCCCGAGCTGCACCCAGGCAGGGCCATAGTGCGGATTTATCAGCTTTGCCTTCACAAAGTGAACGATAGCCTCTTCGACCAGCCCCTTGTTCCTGAGGGCAATGCCGAGGCGTGTATGGACGTCTGCGAGTTTCGGATGGAGCTTGATCGCCTTTTTGAACTCCTCGGCCGCCTCATCATTCATATTGAACTCAAGATAGATATTCCCTACCCGGAGGTGTTCGTTGGCGAGCTTGCCCGCGATAAAAGGATCGATGCCGTGGGGGTCGGGGTGTGCTATCTGCGCTGCCATGGCAAAGACATCCTGGGCTTTTTTGAACTCACCCATGTCGTTATAGGTCACGGCAAGGTTCAGGGAGACCTCGGTATACCGAGGGTTGAGCTCAAGCGCCTTCTCAAAATGCTCGGCCGCCTTCTTCAGGTTCCGCTTGAGATTAAAGATCACGCCGAGCTTGTTATGCACGTCGGCATAGCGCGGGTTGAGGGCGATCACCTGCAGCAAAATAGGCTCAGCCGCCTCTAATTTGCCCTCGTCATAGAGCTTGGTGCCAAGGTCGTAAAGTTCCTGAAGATTTGAGCTCATCGTACCTGCAATTATATGCCGTAATTGAAATGCTTGTCAATCCTGCTTTATTCGCTGGTCCTTCAACCTGAAGGTGATCGGCACTTCGACCGTGCCGCTCACGACAGGTAACGGGGAAGCCCTTTGAACGGTCTCTTTTGCGGCAGCATCGAGAATGCTGTGGCCTGATCCGGCCGCGATCCTGATCCCCCCGGGGATGCCACCCTCGCTGATATGGAACTCCATGAGCACTGTCCCCTCAAGCCCTTTTTTTCTTGCGAGGAACGGATAAACGAGGTTCTTCTGGAGCAGGCTTCGGATCAGCAGGCCCCTGTTTTGGCCTTCTCCTGCTTCCGGCCGGCCTGCGCCTGCCGTTGTCCCGGTCCCCTTCCGTTCTCCGGACTTACCTGATATGCCTGAGGTCAGGCCCTGCCCAAACCCTTCCGGTCTTGTCTGAAGGGCAGTGCCGGCAGTCTTACCCCTGGGATCAACCGCCAGGGGCGGGCCTTGAGCTGCCTGCTCCGCGATGGGCTTTTCTGCTGCGGAGATGAGCGGAACCGAGGGTTGTGCCACAGAACTCCCCGCTGCCGGGGATCTCCTCTGCACTAAGGGAGCTCCGCCGGCAGCGGGCTTCTCTTTTGATGTTGTTGAAGCAGCAGGGGCAGCCGGAGTATGCCGGACCATGTCAGTTCCCCTGTCCCTCGCCCAATCATCGAGCAGTGAAACGGTAAACAGGCCCCTGTCCTTTATCGCGCTGCTGCCCCCGAGGATGAGGGCAGCAGCTATCAGCGACGTATGCAGCATCACCGAGAAAAAGACTGTCTGCCTGAGGCCGGTCATGTTAGAAGACAACTCTCAGGCCTGCAGAGAAGTTCCGCTCAGGCGCAGGATAAAAGTTCTTATTGCCGCCGAAGCCGACGATCCCGTAGTCCGAGAACTTTTTGTCAAAGAGGTTGTTGACCCCGGCAAAGGCAGTGATATTTTTGTAGGTATAGGTGATCCTGGAGTCAACGACCAGATGGGATTCGAGCTTGTCAAAGCTGTTCTGGACATCGTTGTCAAGGAACCGCTCGCCGGACCAGACCGCCTTCAGGGCGATAACAAGCGGCTTGATGATCTTCAGGTCAGCCCCGAGGCTTGCGCTGGTCCGGGGGACGAGCTGGATATGCTTTCCGGAATACGGACCGGACTTGAACTTGGCGTCGGCAGCGGTGAGGGTTCCCGAGACTGAAAGGGCGTCTGATACCACCGCCGAGAAGCCTGCCTCTGCCCCGTAATGACGGGTCTTGTCGAGGTTCTCATTATCCCCGAAGCCGAAAGCGCCGCCGGAAGGATTGAAGAAGAGCTCGTCCTTAACGTCCATGGTATAGACGGTCAGTCTCCCCTGGAGGCCCTTTCCGAAGGAATGGACGACCCCGGCCTCATAGGTATTTGACTTCTCGGGCCTGAGGGTCGTTATGGACCCGTCAAAGGAAAAGAGCTCGTCAGTGGTCGGCAGGCGGTATCCCCGGGAATAGCCCAGAAAGACCTTGGATGCAGCAGCATAGTTGTATGCTACTCCGGCCTTGAAGGCATTCTCGCGGGAGGTCTGACTGCCTGTGGCGGTTGTCCCTCCGCTGACCGTGTTGTCGAACTTCGTTTCGCTGAACCGGTAGCCGAGGCTCAGGGTTATCCTGTCGGTCACAAAGAGCTCGTCCTGAAGGTACAGACCGGTCTCATTCTTTGTGACCACGGTAAGTGTATCGCCAAAGGAGGACAGGGTCTGATTATTGACCGTTGAATCATAGAAGTCAATACCGGCAACCAGCAGATTACGCATATTGGCAGGCCGGGTATCCACGGTCAGCTTTGCCCTGAGACCGATGGTGTCGGTATCCCTCCGGGTATTGAAAGGTGAGCCGAAAAAGAAAAGGTCCGAGTTGAATTTGCGGTTATTGAAGCTGTAACCCAGTTCGAGCTCTCCCCAGGTGCTGAGGGCCAGTCCTCCGCGGAGATCAAAAAAGCGAGAGTCAAAGTCCACATGATCGTCCGGTTTCGTTGACTGCCGGCGGTCGGCTTTGAGCTCGGCCTCGGTGAGGCCCCCCGGCAGCCCCTGCTTATCCTTATGATAGCCGGCCGAGCCGTCTACGGTCAGGGCATCCGTTGCCTTGATCGTGATACGGGCGCTGAAATCCGTCGCGTCGAAATAGCTGTTCTGGCGATATCCGTCCGACTCCCGGTGCTTTGCAAGGACAAAGTATCTGACCGTATTGTTCGCCCCCTGAAAGGTGGTGTATTCGGAATGACCGCTGTAGCTATCGATCCGAGAATCCAGCACAAGCTCGGGCATCGAGAAACCCTTCCTGGTGATGATATTGACCGCGCCTGCAAGGGCGTTGTCCCCGTAAAGCACGCTCTGGCTGCCCCTGACGATCTCGATCCGCTCGACATTCTCAAGGGGGATCGTGTTCCAGTCAACCCCGCTGAGGTCGATCTCGTTGAGCCTTCTGCCGTCAACAAGGATGACCGTGTTGAGGCCGCGGGCAAAGCCGCGGAGGTCCACCGTGGTCTTTGTCCCGGTGCCGTAAAGGTCCCTCAGGATTATCCCTTCTTCGCCTTTCAGCAGGTCCTGGACCGTTGTTGCCGTGGACCTGCGGATCTGCTCCTGGGTGATGACCGTGACGTTCGACGATACCTTCTCGATATCTTCATCAGCCCTTGTTGCCGTCACCACCACCTCACCGATCCTGACCTTCTCTGCTGCCGATGCCTGTGACAGGACCAGGAGCATCATGCATGCTGCCATCATAATTCTTTTCATTCAGCGCTCTCCTTTTATCTTTCTGGCTGCCCAGGGCAGCAGTATTATATGAAGTCTAAAAACTCTCCTCATAGCTGATATATGCCCTGCCGTCGTCACTCCTGTTTATCCTGACCGTCACATCAAAGGCCTGCCTGATCAGCCCGTCTGTCAGGACCTCCCCGGGCGTTCCCATGCCGAGGATGCTGCCGTTCTTGATCAACATGATCTTGTCGAACTGCAGGGCTATATTGATGTCATGCAGGGCCATGACGATCGAGATGTTCCGTGAACTGCTGAGCCCCTTCAGGAGCTTCACCAGCTCGATCTGATACTTTATGTCGAGGTTCGCAAGCGGTTCATCCAGCAGGAGTATGCCTGCCCCCTGCAGGAGGGTCATGGCGATAAAGGTCCGGCGCCGCTCACCGCCGCTGAGGTCGGTCAGGTACGAACCTGCCTTGTCAAGAAGCCCGACCATCTCGAGGGCCTCATCTACGCTCATCGCAGGCGGTATGTCATAGGGGTAGAACCCCATATTCACCAGTTCCCTGACAGTGAACGGGACGCTGATGTCGAGGGTCTGAGGGAGATAGCTGATCAGTTTTGCCCTGTCTTTATTGCGGTAATCGCGCAGCTGCCTTCCCCATAAGGTGACCCGGCCTTCAGAGGGGTTCAGCACACCGCTTCCGAGCTTCAGTATCGTCGATTTCCCGGAGCCGTTCGCCCCGAGCATCCCGATGAACTCCCCTTCTCCGACCGAAAAGGAAAGACCAGAGATGAACGGCTCTGTTTTAACGTAGGAGAACCCGACCCCGGCAAGGTCCAGTATGTCCGGCTTACATGGTGAGGACATTTTTTCTCCTGAGCATATAAAGGAAATAGGGTGAGCCGATAATGGCCGTGACAACGCCAGCAGGGAGCTCCATGGGGGGCAGGAGAGACCTGCTGATAAGGTCGGCGATGCAGAGGAGCGCTCCGCCGCCAAGGGCCGAGACCGGGATGAGGACCCTGCTGTCAGAGCCGATCATGAACCTCATGATGTGGGGGATAAGCAGACCGATGAAGCCTATCATGCCGCCAAGAGAGACGGAGGCCGCGGTCATGAGTCCGACCGAGATGAAGAGATAGAGCCTTTCCCTGGCCGGTGCAAAACCGAGGCTGTGCGCAAACTCATCCCCGAGTATCAGGGCGTTCAGCGCTTTTGCCCGTGACAGCGCGATCAGTATCCCTGAAAAGACCAGGAGCACTCCATAGGGTATGCGTGACCATTCGGAGGTCGAGAGGTCCCCGAATATCCAGAGCATGGCCCTCCGCATGCCCTCGTCCCGGGATATGCTCATCATCAGCATGAGCAGGGCCGAGAAAAGAAAGCTGAGCCCGACCCCTGCAAGCAGGAGCCTCTCGGGCCAGAGCCCGCCGCGCCTCCAGCCCAGTATGCCGACCAGGCCTCCGGTGACCAGGGCCCCGGCAAAGGCCAGGGCCGGGATGGTAAAGGCGCCGAGAAAGGTCAGGCCTGTAATGATGCCGAGGGCCGCAAAGAGCGAGGCGCCGCTTGAGATGCCGAGGATATAAGGGTCTGCAAGCGGGTTTCTGAGGATACCCTGGAGCACGGCTCCGGACGCCCCGAGGGCCATGCCCATGAGCACGGCGACAAAGACCCGCGGGGACCTGATCGCGATCAGGATCTCCCGGGTCGTTGCATCCATCCGCAGGGGGTTTATCATGACCGGGCCGGCCAGATGAGATGCGGCGACGATCAGGGCAAAGACCATAATGACCAGCACCAGTCTGATTTTAATTGTCATCTTCTATTTCTCCAGCAGTCCCGAGATCTCGTCAATGCCATGTATCGTCCTCGGGCCAAGGCGGTAGAGGTCGTCGCTGACATAAAAGACCTTTCTGTCCCTTACCGCAGGCAGGATCTTAAGCCTTCTGAAAAGCCCCTCTGATACCTTCTCGACATTTCCCATCCCTTTGCCCACGATGATCAGGTCGGGCGAAGTCCTGAGGATATCCTCTATGGAATACTTCGGGTAGGCCGCAGAAGCGCGGCCGGCGATATTCTCCGCCCCGAGCAGCCTGAGCGCATCGTCGATGACCGTTCCCGGTCCTGCTGCGATCAGCGGCTCGGGCCAAACGATGAAAAGAACTTTTTTCATCGGGCTTGCCGGTTTTTTGTTGCGGTATTTTTTCAGGGTCAGTTCGATATCCGCTGCAAGCCTGTCTGCCTTTGCACTGACGGCAAGGGCAGCCCCGAGGTCCCTGATGCCCTGAGGAAGGTCCTGGATGCGGCGCGACCTGACAACATACGTCCTGATATTGAAGGCCTCGAGTCTTTCCTTGAATTCCTTCGGGTTGCCGTCAGTGGTCAGGATGACCAGGTCAGGTTTCAGCGAGACGACGGCTTCGAGGGAGGGATTGGACATGCCGCCGATCTTTCTCTTCTTCTTCGCCGCCGCCGGATAATCGCAGAAATCGGTCACCCCGATAAGGTTTTCCTCCAGCCCGAGGGCAAAGAGGATCTCGGTGACATTCGGGGCGAGGGAGATGATCCGCTTCGGGGTCCCTCCCCACGACGTCGAAGGGACTGCTGACAGACAGAGCGCTGCGATGAGGACCAGCACTGCCTGCCTGATCGGGCTTATCACGGGTATTATTTTCATGGCTCCTTTCAAAAAAAAATCCTCAGGACCAGTACACGGTCCTGAGGATTGCACCCTGTTTCACTTCATCCTCGCCTTCCTCCGCGGAAAGACATATGCGTCAGCTGCCGGAAAACGAAAAGAGCAGGAAGCTGACTTATGGCTTCATCACAGGCAGGTCTTCTGGCTTTCCCGACCTTTGCCTGCCTTCCCAGCCGCCTGCGGCGGACAGTGGCATATTACCGGCAAAGGTTCTTATTCTCATGCAATGAGAATCGGGATTACAGCGGCGGGACCGCTCCTGATTTAAACAGGATTCCCTTATTAAGTCTGTAACACCTGTAACCAAATGTAGTTTGTCCGAAGAGGCTAGGAAAAATCAACAGGGAAATGCAGGTCCGGACCTCCCCGCCCGTTATTGCTGAAAAAACGTATTTTGGTTATTATAAAAAAGGAGGCGATAACCGGATATGAAATTCAGAAAGGGCCTTCCCTTCATACTTTCCCTCATCGGTGTCCTGATCTTCTGCACGTTACCTGCCTCAGCCGATCAGCCTGACGGCAGGGGCATGTTCAGAAAGGGCAGGCTTGAACTCGGTGCAGGCCGCTATACTGAGGCCGTGCAGAGCCTTCAGGCGGCCCGAAAGGACTTCCCGCTGCTTGGCGACTATGCTGCGCTCTACCTGGCAGACGCCTACCACGGCCTGGCTGAGCATGGCAAGGCGCTGGAAGCCCTCAGGTCCCTTATTGCCGGCTACCCTGAATCTCCCCTCATGAAAAAGGCCCGTTCAGCCGAGATCCGCGAGGCCAGGGAATTTACCGGACCGGACTTCCGTGCCCTGCAGGAGGCCTTTGTCAGGGACTATCCTGACGATGAAGAGATGAATATGCTCTATGCTCTTTATCTGAAGCAGAGCGGAGACCTCCCTGCTGCGCAGGCTGTTTTCAGGGGCATATACACAAGGGCCGGCGCCTTTTCGAGCGCGGCCGCTGCCGAACTCGGCACGAAAGATATCAAGGTCAGCGATCTCATCGAACGTGCAGCCGGTCTTGCCAGGAGGTATGATTTCAAGGATGCTGAGAAAGAGCTCCGCAAGGCCCTCCAGATGGATGACGGCAGGAAAAAGGACGAGATCCTGAAGAACCTCGGCCACGCCCTTTTCAGGCAGAAGGAGTATAAAGAGGCCGCAGCCGTCTATGGCAGGATCAATGACCTCTACTCCAAATCCCGCTCCTTATACCGCGCAGGCGACAAACAGGGCTTTGACCAGGCGCTGACAACACTTCTTGAGCGCAACGACAGGCGGGCAGGGTCGCTGCTTATTGCCGCTGCCGGGGATAAAAGGCGGGCAGGGGAATACGGTTTGGCGATCAAGCTCTATACTGATGTCCTCGAAAAGTTCCCTTCCGACGAAGAGGATGCCCTCTGGGGAATAGGCTGGACCTCATATCTCTCAGGAGAATACAAAAAAGCCTCTGAGACCTTCGCTCGGCTGAACACAAAATACAGTGACCACAAATACCTTTACTGGCAGGCACGAAGCACAGAGGCGGCGGGGGAAGATTCCCAGGGGCTTTATAACGCACTGGCCAGGACCGAGAATAATTTCTATGCCTTTTTGGCCCAGACAAAGAGCAGGGGCAGGAGCATGGTCCCTGCTTCATATAAGGAAACGGAAGCAGCTCCTGCAGTACGACAGCCCTGGATGGATCGGATCGAGGCGCTGCTGGAGCTTGAGATGACCCGGGAAGCGGTCAATGAACTGAGCTGCGCCACGAAAAAGGTCGAAAGTCAGTCCGAGCTTCTTTACATAATAAACAGGCTCTACGACCAGGGAGAGTTCAAGAAGGCTGTCAGCCTGGCAACGAAGATGCCTTACTCAGACAAGACGCACCGGCTCTGGTACCCCCTTGCATTTTGGGACCAGGTGCAGTCTATCACGAGGAAGTTCGAGGTCGATCCGATGGTCGCGCTCTCGGTCATGAGAGAAGAGAGCCGCTTCGATGCGGAGGCACGGTCTGTTGCCGGAGCCCGGGGGCTCATGCAGGTGATGCCCGCGACCGCTTACCGCCTGGACAGGTCGCTGAAGCTCGGGATCCTGAAAGATGCACAGGTCAATGATGTCAGGACGAATATAAGCCTCGGGGTCTTCTATCTCAAATCCCTCTCCTCTGAATTCCGGTCGCTGGCCCATGCGCTGGCAGCATACAACGCAGGGGAGGCCGCGGTCAGGAGATGGGAGCAGGAAGGAAGGTACAAAAACATCGATGAGTTCATCGAGGACATCCCCTACCCGGAGACGAGGAATTACGTCAAGAAGGTCCTGACCTCATACTTTCAGTACCGGAAGTCTTCTCCCGCCGGCCAGAAGGACCCGGTCGGCAACCTATTAACGGGCAGGCTCTGACAGGCAGGGGCGGTCAGCCCTTCAAAAAAGAGAGCAATATCCTGTATCCTACTTTATATCATTAAAGCATAAAACGGAGGCATGGCATGGACATAAAGGCATATGTTGCAGCAAAGGCAGAAGAGGCCCGGGCGGGTGCGCGGTCCCTCGCGAAGGCCTCATCCCGGCAGAAGAACGAGGCCCTCATCAAGATGGCATCTGCCCTGAAGAAACAGGCGAAGGACCTGATAAAGGAAAATGCCAAAGACATCGCCTTTGCCCGTAAAAAGGGGCTCTCAAAGGCCATGATAGACCGCCTGACACTGAACGACAAGCGCATTACTGAAATGTCACAGGGCCTGACAGAGGTCGCCGGCCTGCCTGATCCGGTCGGGGAGATCCTCACCATGCGGCAGAGGCCAAACGGGATGACCGTCGGCAAGATGCGCGTCCCGATCGGCGTCATCGGGATCATCTATGAATCGCGGCCGAATGTGACTGCCGATGCGACCAGCCTCTGCCTGAAGGCAGGGAATGCGGTCATCCTGCGGGGCGGCTCCGAGGCCCTGCATTCAAACAAGGCGATCGTCAGGATATTGCGGGGCGTTGCAAAGGCTGAAGGCCTCCATGAAGGGGCGATCACCTTTATCGACACCCCGGACAGGGAGGCGGTCATGGAGATGCTGAAGCTTGAGGGCATCATCGACCTGATCATCCCGCGGGGCGGCGAGGGCCTGATCCGCGCGGTCACTGAAAATTCACGCATCCCGGTGCTGAAGCATTACAAGGGGGTCTGCCATGTCTTTGTGGACCGGGACGCTGACCTGAAGATGGCGGAAGATATATGTTTCAATGCGAAAGTGCAGCGGCCGGGCACCTGCAATGCCATGGAGACGATGCTGGTCGACAAGAAGATCGCCAGGGCCTTTCTGCCGGCCATGTCCGCACGCTTCACGAAGGCCGGTGTGAAGATGAAGGGCTGCCCCGAGACGCGGAAGCTCGTGCCTGCGGCAGCGGCCGCACAGGAGGATGACTTTCATAATGAATACCTTGACCTTATGGTCAACATAAAGGTCGTCAGGGACATCGATGAGGCCATGGACCATATTGCCCGGTACAGTTCGGCCCATTCCGATACGATCGTGACCAGGGATTACGCAAAGGGCATGCGCTTCATCCGGGAGGTCGATTCCTCGGCGGTACTCATCAACGCCTCGACCCGCCTCAATGACGGCTACCAGTTCGGCCTTGGCGCCGAGATCGGGATCTCAACCGATAAGATACATGCCCGCGGCCCGATGGGTCTTGAAGAACTGACCTGCACCAAGTTCATCGTCTTTGGCAGCGGCCAGTTAAGGGAATAGATACCGCATTGAAGATCGGCATATTCGGCGGCACGTTCAACCCGGTTCATTTCGGACACCTGCGGGCTGCGGAAGAGGCGCGGGAAAAACTCTCCCTGGACAAGGTGCTCTTCATCCCCTCCGGGAACCCGCCGCTGAAGACCGCAGACCTTGCCGAGGCGCGTCACCGCCTCAGGATGACGCAGCTGGCTGTCCAGGGGAACCGGGCCTTTGAGGTCCTTGACATGGAATGCATCCGGCCGGAGAGGTCCTATACGGTCGACACCCTGATGAGCCTGCAGCAGATCTATGCCGGGGACGAGCTTTACTTCATGCTCGGCATCGATGCCTTCCTCGACATCCCCAACTGGTGGATGCCGGACAGGCTGGTCTCTCTCGCCAACTTCATCCTTTTTTCGCGTCCGGGGCAGCGCTTCACGGACCTCGCCTCCTCTCCGTATCTCCCGGTTGAGGCAGAGGCCCTGAGCGGTCTGGAGCGGATCGGGGCAGGCCCTTTCACCGCCAGGCTGAAGACAGGCAAAGAGGTGGTCATGCTTCAGGTGACCGCCCTTAATATCTCCTCGACCGACATACGGAGACGCGTAAAGTCAGGGGCCAGCATAAAATATCTGTTGCCAGAGCAGGTCGAATCATTTATAATTTCTAACAGTCTCTATACTGATGATAAAAAGAACAACTGAAAGGCAGGCATCCCCGTTAACCAGCAGGGAAATTGCACTCAAAGCGGCCAGGGCGGCCCTGGGTAAAAAGGCGGGAGACCCTCTCATCCTTGATCTTGGCGGCCTGAGCTTTGTCGCCGATTATTTCGTGATCTGCTCGGGTGACAGCACGACCCAGGTCCGGGCGATCGCCGAGGCAGCAGAAGAGGAGTTGTCACGCGCCGGCATCAGGCCTGCAGGGATCGAAGGGCTGCGGTACTGCCACTGGGTCCTGCTCGATTTCGGTGATGTGATCGTCCATGTCTTTGAGAAGGAGACACGGGACTATTACAACCTCGAAAAGCTCTGGATGGATGCGGCAGTGATCGAAATAGATGAAGATAAACCTGATATGGGTCGGCAGGACAAAAGAGCAGTTCATTCATGAGGGCATAAAAAAATATCTCCGGCTGCTGGGTCCCTATGCCGAGATCGGCATTACCGAGATAAAAGAGGAAAAGGGCGCTGAGCCCGCTCCCATGGCTGAAAAGGAAGGGGACAGGATAATCAGGCTCCGGATACCCTACGTGCTTATGGACGAAAAGGGCCGGCAGTTCACCTCCCCGGAGTTTGCAGACTTCGTCAGGAGCCGGGCCCCGCGGCTGAATCTGGTCCTTGGCGGGGCATACGGTGTATCCGGGAAGGTAAAGGCAGGTGCAGAGGAAATGATATCGCTGTCAAGGATGACGTTCACCCATGAGATGTCGAGGCTGTTTCTCCTCGAACAGCTCTTCAGGGCTTTTTCGATCATACATAAAAGAGGATACCACCACTAATGGGCAAAACGTCTGTCATTATCTTTCTCCTGTTCCTCATCGGGATCATCGTCTTCGGATTTTTCAATCCGGAGTTCGTGACCATTAAGATCCCCGGCGGCGAGAAATACGAGGTCTCGAAATTCATTCTCGTCCTCTTTTCGATATTCATTGGTGTGTTCATCACCTTTATATTCTTCGCTATCCGCGACACCAAGAAGTTCATCGACAACTGGCAGAACCAGAAGAGACAAAAACAGGTGATCAAGGTGCAGGAGCTCTACTCAAAGGCACTCAATGCGATCCTGGCGCGCAATGACGACACGGCAAGGGAGGCGCTCGACGGCATCCTCGCAGAAGAGCCTGACCACCTCGACGCCCTGCTCAGGCTGGGTGACCTCTATGTCCTCCAGGAGGACTTCCAGAAGGCGATGACCTACTATCAGAAGGCCCGGACCGCCGCACCGCAGGACCTCCAGACGCTCTTCTCCATCGAAGGGGTCATGGAAAAGACCGGCAGATGGTCTGAATCTCTCAAATATATCGATGATATCCTCGATATCGACGAAGATAACCTGGCCGCCCTGTTCCGCAAGAGGGTTATCCTCGAAAAACAGGGGCGGTGGGATGACATTGTCTCTCTCCAGCAGACGATCATCAAGCATACGCATACCGAGAAAGAGAAGCAGGAGGAGCAGGACAGGCTGCTCGGCTACAAATATGAGTACGGGAGGGACAGCCTCGAGACCAACCAGCTCGAAAAAGCCAAAAAGGCGTTCAAGACCGTCCTGCGGCTCAACAAGGACTTCATCCCGGCCATCCTCGGGCTTGCCGAGGTGATGCTCCGCGAGAACGAAAGCGAAGAGGCGGTCAATCTCCTTGAGAAGGCCTACGACAGCACCTATTCAAAGATAATCCTGGCACGGCTCGAAGACCTTCTCATCAGTCTCGGCGAGCCGGGGCGGCTTATCAGCATCTATAAGGGCAGCATATCCAGAAGACCGAACGACCCGGGCACGAAGTTCTTTCTCGGCAAGCTCTTCTACCGGCTCGAGATGATCGATGACGCCTTTGAGTCCCTGGCAGGGATGGAGGGCCTCGGCATCACCTATCCTGAACTGCACCATCTGCTCGGCAATATGTATATGCGGAGAAACCAGCCGGAGAAGGCCGCCCGCGAATACATCAAGATGATCGATATCAAGAAGTCTCTCAGGCTGCCGTATTGCTGCACCCGGTGCGGGTTCAGTTCAGAGGACTGGTCAGGGAGGTGCCCTGATTGCAGGAGCTGGGGCTCCTACGAGCTGAACCTCGACGGGACCTGTTCGGTTATGTCCTCCGCTGCACGCTCCTGAAGGCCATGAGCAGCGTCGACCTCAGGAAGCTGGTCTCTTTTCTGGACAAGGAACTTGCCCTTTCTGAATTTCCCGGGGATGAGAGCATCAACGGGCTGCAGGTTGAAGGCAGCAGCCGTGTCCACCGGATTGGGGTTGCGGTCGATGCCTGCGACCATGTTTTTCGGGAGGCTGCAGAAAAGCAGATCGATTTTCTCCTGGTCCACCACGGGCTGATATGGGGAGGGATAAAGGCCCTGACCGGCATCATGAAGACGAGGGTGAAGACCCTTCTGGACGCCGGGATCTCGCTCTATGCCTGTCACCTCCCCCTCGACTGGCATCCGGTCCATGGAAATAACAGCCGGATCCTTAAGCTCCTTAAGATCAGGCAGACAGGCGAGTTCGGCGAATATCACGGCAGGAGGATCGGCTATTGGGGCAGGACCGGGCGGGAGATGTCGTTGAAGGAATTCTCGTCGCTCGTCGACCGGACGCTGCAGACAGAGACGTTGGTGCGGGACTTCGGCAGGCCGGTCAGGAATGTCGGTGTTGTTTCGGGCGGAGGCTGGTCAGCCATCTACGAGGCAGCGCAGTACGATATCGATACCTTTCTCACCGGGGAGCCGTCGCACAGCGCTTATTCCCTTGCCGAAGAGATGAAGGTCAACCTCGTCTTTGCAGGCCACTATGCTACCGAGACGGTCGGGGTCCGGGCGGTCGGGCAGATGCTCGGTGCACGGTATCGCCTCATGACGGAATTTATCGACCATCCGACAGGACTTTAATCATGGCCGATTATGACAGGGAGTTAGAGCTCGCGGGAAAGGCCCTCGAGATCGCCCGGAAGGCCGGCGACCTGACAGAGGTCCTGAAGAGTTTTTATCAGATCGGCATCATCCATCAGAAGCGCGGCGATTACGACCTTGCCCTCGAGAACCACCAGAAGGCCCTTGAGATCGCAGAGAAGACCGGGGACAGGGCCGGCATCTCAAAGAGCTATCATCAGATCGGGATCGTCCATCAGAAACGCGGCGACTATGACAAGGCCCTGAGCTATTACCAGAAGGCCCTTGAGCTCATGAAAGAGACCGGCGATATGGACGGCATCTCCCGGAGCTATAATCAGATCGGGATCGTCCACCAGAACAGGGGCGATTACGACCTTGCCCTCGAATACCACCAGAAGGCCCTCGAGATCGCAGAGAAGATAAATGATATTGATATGGTCTCTGTCAGTTACCAGAACATCGGGATCGTGCATCAGAAAAAGGGGGACTATGACCGCGCCCTTGACCTGGCGCATAAGGCCCTCCAGATCAAGCAGAACTCTGCCGACTTCTACGGGATCCTCAGGATATACGGCCAGATGGGCCTGCTCTGCAAGCTCAAGGGGGACCATGATCAGGCCCTCAGCCTCTCTGAAGAGGCCCTGGAGATAGCTGAAAAGCTCGGGGATATGCCGGGCATTTCGATGAGCTATAACCAGATCGGGCTCGTCTATCAGGACAAGGGAGATTATGACAAGGCGCTGGAGCTCTCGGGGAAGGCCCTGGAGATAGCGCAGAAGACCGGCGACATGGCAGAGATCTCAAAGAGCTATCACCAGATCGGGATCGTGCATCAGAAGCGCGGCCATTATGACAAGGCCTTCGAATACCACCAGAAGGCCCTGGAGATCGCGGAGAAGATCGGGGACACGGCCGGTATCTCAAAGAGCTATCACCAGATCGGGATCGTGCATCAGAAGCGCGGCGACTACGACAAGGCCTTCGAATATCACCAGAAGGCCCTCGCCCTTGTGGAGAAGACCGGCGACATGGACGGCATCTCCCGGAGCTATAATCAGATCGGCATCGTCCACCAGAACAGGGGCGATTACGACTTTGCCCTTGAATACCACCAGAAGGCCCTGGAGATCGCAGAGAAGATCGGGGACACGGCGATGATCTCGGTCAGTTACCAGAACATCGGGATCGTGCATCAGAAAAAGGGGGACTATGACCGCGCCCTCGACCTGGCGAATAAGGCCCTCCAGATCAAGCAGAACTCTGCCGATTTCTACGGGATCCTCAGGATATACGGCCAGATGGGCCTGCTGTATAAGCTCAAGGGGGACTACGATCAGGCCCTCAGCCTCTCTGAAAAGGCCCTTGAGATAGCCAGGAAGCTCGGGGATGACGCCGGGGCGGCCAGGAGCTACAACCAGAGCGGCATGATCTATCAGAACAGGGGCGCAAACGAGAAGGCCCTCGAATATCACCAGAAGGCCCTTGAGATAGCTGAACGCATAGGGGACAAGGCCGAGGTCTCGATGAGCTACCACCACATGGGCATTGTGCACCAGAGCCGGGGAGATTACGACAGTGCCCTGGGGTTCTACCAGAAGGCCCTGGAGATAGCGGAAAAGATCGGAGACATTGCGGGCGTATCAAAGAGCTACCACCAGATCGGAATCGTGTATCAGAGCAGGGAAGATTATGACAGCGCCCTGGGGTTCTACCAGAAGGCCCTTGAGATCGCGGAGAAGATCGGAGACATTGCGGGCGTATCAAAGAGCTACCACCAGATCGGGATCGTGCACCAGAGCAGGGGGGATTACGACAGTGCCCTGGGGTTCTACCAGAAGGCCCTCGAGATCGCAAAAAAGGTCGGCGACATATCAGGTGTCGCCTCCAGCATCGGCATGGTCGGAAAGATCATGCAGATGAAAAAGAACTATAGCGACGCCCTCACGGATTATCTGATCTCTCTGGATATATTCGAAAAGCTCGGGTCCCCTGACGTCAATATCGTGCATGACCTGATCGCCGAGCTCACCAGTGAGATGGGGGAGGAAGATTTCAACCGCCTGATCGAGGAATTCAAGGGCATGTCCTAACCCCGGATAAGTCCGGACAGTATCCGCTGCCTCACCGCCTCATAGATGCAGACCGCTGCCGAGGAGGCCACATTAAGACTCTCCGCCCCACCGATCAGCGGGATCTTCAGCTGCATATCGGCTGCTGCACGCACCTCACTGCTTATCCCCCGTGCCTCGTTGCCGAAGACCAGGGCGACCGGGGACGAAAGATCGGTCTCGAAGACCGACACTGCTGCATCAGCCGAGGCAGCGGCAGTCCGTATTTTATGTGAACTCAGGAACGCGGCAAGGTCCCCTGGCCCCGACTCTATGACCGGCATGCTGAATATGCTGCCGGCAGTCGACCGTATGGTCTTTTGCATATAGATATCGCACGTGCCGGGCAGGGTGATGACCGCGTCAACCCCGGCAGCATCTGACGTCCGTATGATCGTGCCCAGGTTGCCGGGGTCCTGGATCGCGTCAAGGACCACCAGGAGGGGGCTGCGGCCCAAGGCAATGTTCGTGAGCAAAAGAGGCCTGGCAGCGACCAGGGCAGCGATCCCCTGAGGGGTCTCTGTCTCTGCAAGCTTATTGAGGACCTGGTCAGAGACGTCGGTATAGCGTATCTTCTTCCCTCCGGAGCTGAGCAGGCCGAGCAAGGCAGCGCCTTCGGGGCTGCTCCTGAAGCGGTCGGTAATGAATAGCTCCCTGATGTCCGCGTCAGCGCCAACGGCCATTTCCAGGAGATGGACCCCTTCGGCGAGGAAAACCCTGGCCCCGTCAGCCGACCCTTTCCTGAGGGTCGAGATGATATCCCGGATATGCGGATTTGACGGGCTGGTTATCCTGACAGAGGGCATACCGTAACTTTACCAGAAGCGGCGTTTCCAATACAAAGGATAGCATCAGGGATAGAGTGTCAGCTTGAAAAAAAGCACCGTCTATGTTAATCTTGTTAACCCAAACCACCTGTTTTTACAGGTCAAATACACACGCCTGGCAACATCCTGCCATATGGTCCTTACGGGTTTGGCAGGAAAGGCGGAGGAAAAACCATTTAGGAGGAAGCACCATGGTAGCATCAATGAAGGAACTGCTTGAGGCCGGCGTACATTTCGGCCATCAGGTAAAGCGCTGGAACCCGAAGATGAAGAAATATATCTTCGGCGAGAGAAACGGGATCTATATCATTGACCTTCAGAAGACCCTCAAAGGGCTTGAAGAGGCGTACAGCTTCGTCAGGTCCTCATCGGCTGCAGGACAGGGCGTGCTTTTCGTCGGCACCAAGAAACAGGCGCAGGATGCGGTCGCTGAAGAGGCAAAGCGTGCCTCTGCCTACTACATCAACCAGAGATGGCTCGGCGGCATGCTGACGAACTTCCTGACCTGCAAGAAAAGCATAGCACGGCTCAAGAAGATAGAGGCGATGCAGGCGGACGGGACCATACATCTGCTCCCCAAGAGAGAGGCAGCCGCGCTTGAGAAGGAGAGGGCGAAGCTCGACAAGAACCTATCCGGCATCAAGGATATGAAAGAACTTCCGGGTGTCATCTTCATCATCGACCCGAAGAAGGAAAGGATCGGTATTGCCGAGGCACGGAAACTCTCCATTCCGATCGTTGCGGTCGTCGATACGAACTGCGACCCTGATGAGGTCGACCATGTCATTCCGGGCAATGATGATGCGATCAGGGCCATCAAGCTGCTGGCCTCCAAGATAGCCAATGCGGTCATCGAAGGCCGCGATGCAGTTGCCAAAGAGGCACAGCAGGCAGCAGAGGCAGCCAAGATAGAGGAGAAGGTCCAGGATGAGGCTGCTCAGGAGGTCGCTGGATGACGGCAATTTCAGCAGAAGTAGTCAGGGACCTGAGAGAAAAGACCGGGGCAGGCATGATGGAATGCAAGAAGGCCCTTGTTGACGCCGGGGGCGACACTGAAAAGGCCCTTGATCTGCTTAGGCAGAAGGGACTGGCCTCAGCAGCGAAAAAGGCCTCCCGCAGCGCATCGCAGGGGCTGATCACCATCACCGCTTCTGACACGGTCAGCGCAATGTCCGAGGTCAACTGCGAGACCGATTTCGTTGCCAAAACAGATGATTTTAAAGGGCTTGTAGCAGATATACATGCATATCTTCTGGCCACTCCGGCTGCAGCAGTTGATGATCCCAAGATCTCTGACCTGGTCAAGGCAAAGATCGCCAAGCTGGGTGAAAATATTGTTTTCAGGCGTTTTGAAAGGTTTGACATATCCGGAAAGACAGGGGCGATCGGCTCCTATATCCATATGGACAAGATAGGGGTTATGGTCGAGGCCTCATGTGAGCAGCCGGCACATGCCTCCAACGAGACCGTGAAAAACCTTCTGAAGGATGTGGCAATGCATGTGGCAGCCGCAAATCCCTCCTTCCTTTCCCGTGAAAAAGTGCCGCAGGATGTGCTTTCCCGCGAAAAAGATATTTATCGGGCACAGGTTGAGGGCAAGCCGGCCAATGTGCTCGACAAGATCGTTGAGGGAAAAGTTGAGAAGTTCTATTCAGACGTCTGCCTTGTCGACCAGATATTTGTTAAGGACCCTGACGGCAAGAAAAAGATAAAGGATGTTGTCGCAGAGGCCGGCAAGGCCCTGGGCGGAAATATCTCAGTGGAACGGTTCGTGCGCTTTCAGCTTGGCGATACCCAGCCGGCCGAACCGAAGAGCTGCTAGGGACCCGATGCCCCTGAAATATACCCGCATACTGTTGAAGGTCAGTGGTGAGGCCCTTATGGGCGATAAGGGGTATGGCATTGACGCCGGCACGGTCGATTTCCTGGCCAGGGAGCTCAAGGGCATTGCCTCCCTCGGTATCCAGATATCCATCGTGATCGGCGGCGGCAATATCTTCAGGGGCGTGCAGGCCAGCCTTGAGGGGATGGAGAGGGCCTCGGCCGATTATATGGGCATGCTCGCAACGGTCATCAATGCCCTTGCCCTTCAAAACGCACTCGAAAAATATAATATTCCGACCCGCGTCCAGTCAGCGATCGAAATGAGGGAGCTGGCGGAACCGTATATCCGGCGCAAGGCAGTGCGCCATCTTGAAAAAGGCCGCATCGTCATCTTTGCCGCAGGCACCGGCAACCCGTATTTTACGACCGATACGGCTGCGGCATTGCGGGCAATGGAGATAGGGGCGGACATCATCCTGAAGGCCACAAAGGTCGACGGGGTATATTCTTCCGACCCGGTCAAGGACCCTCAGGCCAAAAAGTTCGATGAGCTTACCTATATGGAGGTCCTGAAGAGGGGTCTCGGGGTCATGGATTCGACCGCCGTATCATTATGCATGGACAATAACCTGCCGATTGTGGTATTTAATCTGAGGGGCAAAGGGAATATCAGGAAGGTCATTGAAGGCAAAAAGATAGGAACTCTGGTGAGGGGGAACAATGATCCAGGAAAACAGAAAAAAGCTAAATGACAGGATGAACAGCGCCATCGATGCGCTGAAGAAGGAGTTTGCCAGTGTCAGGACCGGGCGGGCGTCCCTTGCCCTTCTTGACGGCATGGCCATCGATTATTACGGGACCATGACCCCCCTGCAGCAGCTTGCAAACCTCAGCGTCCCTGAACCCCGCCAGATCGCGATCCAGCCCTGGGAGCAGAAGATCATCCCTGACATCGAGAGGGCCATCATGAAGTCGGACCTCGGCCTGACCCCCATGAACGACGGCAAGATCATCAGGATCAATATCCCGACCCTGACCGAAGAGAGAAGAAAGCAACTCGTCAAGGTCGTCAGGAAAAGGGCTGAAGAGTCCAAGATAGGGATCCGTAATATTCGCCGGGACGCCAATGATGAGCTGAAGAAGCTCGAAAAGGCGGAGCACCTGAGCGAGGATGACGCCAAGAAAGAGCATGACGAGATTCAGAAGATCACGGACGCGTTTGTAAAGAAGGTGGATGAGGTCCTGGAGCACAAAGAAAAAGAGATAATGGAGGTTTAGATCATGAACAGTAATTTTATGCTTAAGGTTGAAGATGCAAAACTCCCTGACATCCAGAAGGCCCTTCAGGCAGCGGGCATCAAGGTGAGGAGCATTATCGAGACCTATAAAGAAGAAACGAAGAAGGAAGAACCGAAATAATGGCAGCGGTAAAAAAAGCAACGCCCAAGAAAAAGACCAGGCCGGCAGCGGCCCCGGCAAAGAAGGCGGTCAAGCCTGCTTCGGCCCCGGCAAAAAAGAAGGCCGCGCCAAAGTCTGCTGAAAAACCGAAAAGCAAGAGGCCTGCAGCCGTGAAACCTGCCCCGGCTAAGAAGAAGGCGGTACCTGCAAAAAAGCCTGCTGTTGCCAAAAAGCCGGTCAAGCCGGCAAAGGACAGGATGAAAGAGCTGAAGGCAGTACTCTTAAAGAGAAAAGAAGCGATCGTCAAAGAGGCGAAGGATGAGATAGCAAAATATGTAAGCGGCGACAACAGGCAGCTCGTCGATACTGCCGTTGATGAAGGTGACTGGGCCGTTGTCGATATATCAGAGGACATCAACCTGATGAGACTGGACGCTCACCGCAAACATATGCTCGAAATTGATGAGGCCCTGCGGAAGATCCGCGAAGGCACCTATGGCATCTGCGAGGAATGCGGTGAGGAGATCAGTGAAAAGCGCCTCGGCGTCATGCCGGCGGCAACCCTCTGCATCTCCTGCAAGGAGAACAAGGAGCAGATAGAGGCAGTGGGCAGGGAAGAGTCGGAATAACGGCTTCGTCCGCAATCAGAATAATAAAAGATCCCGGGGCTGTCTCAGATGCCCCGGGATCTTTTTATGCTGTCTGCCGGTTTGAAAAACGTTGAGTCAGTGCAGCCCGATCTGCGTGATATTCTTGCCGTAGACCTCGGCGAGGATCTTGTCAGCCCCCTGTGACAGGAGGGCCTCTCCCAGCTTCGTGCCGAGCTGCTCAGCCTCTGCAGGGCTTCCTTCAATATGCGAGCGGATGATCCGGTCTCCGGTAACGCTCCCGACGAGCCCGTCCATGATGATCTTCCCCCCGACCACCTGCGCATAGGCAGCGATCGGCACCTGGCAGCCTCCCTCGAGTTTCTTCAGGCAGGCCCTTTCGGCCCTGACGCATACCGAAGTCTCGGCATGGTCAAGAAATGCAATAAGCTCATTGACAAACGGATCTTTTTTCCTGCATTCGATCCCGATCGCCCCCTGCCCTATTGCCGGGAGGCTCACGTCGGCCGGGATCAGTTCAGTTATCCTGTCTGCCCAGCCGAGCCTCTTGATCCCGGCGGCGGCAAGGATGATCGCATCGAAGAGGCCCTCGTCAAGCTTTCTCAGCCGGGTATCGAGGTTGCCCCGCAACTGCTGGATCTGCAGGTCAGGCCGCCTGCTCAGCAGCTGGCAGGAGCGGCGCAGACTGCTTGTGCCGACCGATGCCCCCTGAGGGAGTTCGGCGAAACTCTTTATGCTGAAGCCGGAGCCCTTCTTTTTCGTTATGAAGGCATCCCGCGGGTCCTCACGTTTGCAGATCACCGGAAGGTACAGGCTCTCCGGAAACTCGGTCGGCACGTCCTTCATGCTGTGGACGGCAAGGTCAGCCTCGCCGCTTAGAAGCGCTTCCTCTATCTCCTTCACGAAGAGCCCCTTGCCACCCACCTGTGCAAGCGGGACATCGAGGATCTTGTCGCCGGTCGTCTTTATCTTGTTGAGCTCGACAACTAGACCGGGGCGTGCCTTCTGAAGCTCTGACTTGACCCATTCAGCCTGCCAGAGGGCAAGCTTGCTGCCCCTGGTACCGATTATCACCTTTTTTTTCACAGCCCTGATGCCTCCCTGATCCTTTAGCGGTTTATCTCGATAATTAAGTTTTGCATATTATACTAACACATCAGGCATTTCTTCAAAAACTGGCTTCGCTTACCCCGGAACCACTGTTGCGCAACTCGACGGCAAATTTTACTTCAGAATAAGGTGGGGCAGGGCATTCGAACGGATTCTTTTACCGATATTCAGACAGAAGGTTTTCTTGGGACGAAGAGGTAAAAGCCTCGGAGGTCCCGGTTGCTGGGGCCGAGAATGAGAGAGAATGCTCTGCCCCGCCTTATTATTGCACTATGACCCACAGCCACCGCATCCCCCGCCCCCGCAGCCGCCACCTCCGCAACCGCTCGATCCGCAGCCGCTTGACCCGCAACCGCCGGTATCTGCGTTACGGGAGGAGGTCTTTGGGAAGAGGGCCTTCACGAACGGGAAATAATCTTCAGAAAGCGCAGCCAGCCCGAAGACGGCAGCAAGAAAGGCCGCTTCGTTGGTCATGCCACCCGGCCGCAAACTGCCCGCACGAAGTTTAAGCGAGCGGAATCGCAGGGTCATCTGGTGTATGATCTCGTCGCCCGCACCTGTTCGCTGCCGCCTCCAGGTCGCGAAAGCCCAGAAAGCGAAGACAGCAGCCAGGATGAACAAGAGACCGAGGTTGTGGCGTCCGCGCATGAGGGCGACGACGATCTTTATGGCCGCCACCCCGATGATCAGGCCCAGGGCAATGAGGGCCGGGGGCAGCCGCCGGCCATAGGTTTCCGGACCGGCCACGAGTCCTTCAGCTATCAGAACCTGCCGGTAATTTTCGCCCGCAAACTGGGAGGACAGATCGGCGAAGACATCTCGTGCCCTTCCCGGTCCGTCGAAAAAATCCAGTACGGCCTTTTCAATAGGCCTCTGGGCGAACGCAGAGGCGCGCGGTTTTGCAACTATCAGGTCGCCGTCCGCCATGAGCAGCCCCCGGTCGATCAAAGAGAAGATCGCCACCCGTAGGGCCTCAGAGATGCCGCCACGCAAATAGGCGATCTTGTATGGGTCGGTATAGTCCCAGCGGGCTGGTGGGTCCTGCTTTTCACTTCGCAGGATCAGGATCCGAAGCACCAGGTTGACTGCAACACCGAACACAAAATAAAAAAGAAGAAACTGAGGCCCCCTCAGATCAAAAGGATTGCCCACGCTACCCCCTTGAGCCTTTCAGGAGCCCCGTAGCCCTCTGCTGCATCTGCTCTGCAGCGTTCAGGAGCGAAAAGAGGAGGGTTCCCGAGGCACCGGGAGGCAGTGATCCCTGGCTCCTTGCCTGATCGATGAGGCTGACGATATCTGCTCCCGTCGGGCCGAGCTGCTCCGACAGGATGATCGCGAGGGCCTCTTTGGGAGATGTTGCCGGCCTGGCCTCAAGCTTCAGCAGAGAGGCGGCGCATGCCCTCAGCGGGCCGATCATGTCAGTGATGACCAGGGCAAGCTGTTCCTCCCGGAGGCTGACCAGGGCATAGCGTTCACGCATGCGGAGCATAAGGTTGAGCAGGACCTGCAGCGTCTGCTTAAGCATCGCCTCCCGAGAGATTTGGAGGTTCTCGAAGGGGTCCGGTCCCATGAGGACCCTTCGCCGGGAAAGGATGTCAGCAAACTTTACAGCAAAGGCGTCCATGGCCTGCCCTATTTCGGGCTCAAGGAGGAACATGACATCAAGACGCATGGCCGCATGGGCTGCGCGCAGGGGGTCCCTGATCTTATCGGCCCTGGACCTGTCGAAGCGTTTCAGGACCAGAAGCAGGTTCACATCCGAGGTGCTGCGCAGTCGTCCCTCGGCCGCCGAGCCGAAGAGGACCGCGGAGACAAGGTCTCCGCCAAAGGCCTGCCGGGTCTGCTGCAGGAATTGGTCGATGCCCTCGCCGACCTCTGGTGGTAATGAAGGTGTCTGGTCCATATAAGCTCCTTTCAACGAAGGTTTTGTCTCCTTCTATACGGGCACACTGTCTATACTATACCGATCGCGAAGCGATGGGGTAAGGCGCGTTTTTGGTTTGTCAGCCAGCCAGCAGCCGGGGTCAGCATGAAAGGGATCTCCATGGACTGCCGCTGCAATACAGCGGGAGCCGCCTCCGCAGGTCCTGGCATAGAAGCATCTCTCGCAACCCCTGCTGATCCTTTCCCGGTCCCTCAGTTCCTGAAAGAGCCGGCTGGTGTCGTAGATCTGTTCAAGCTTCTCCCTGAAGAGGTTGCCCACGACCAGAGGCATTCTGCGGCAGGGACAGACATCGCCGTTGGGCAATACCGTGATCAAGGTGTCTCCGGCACTGCAGCGATAGGGGCGGTCGCCGGTAACCATGAACTGAAGGGAGCGGTGGAGGCTGACAGGCCGGGAAGTCAGCCAACCGCGCCGGGACTCCACGCGCATGAGTCCGAAGAATTCCCTGGTCTCGTCCGGCGTGAGGAGGCTGTCTGCTGCTGCGCGGCCCCGGCCGCAGGGCACGAGGCGGTCAGCCCAGACCCGCGCAATGCCGAGGCGGTGTCCCAGCTGCGCCACATGCGGAAAATCGCGGAAATTGCTGCGGTGGGCTGTAAAGGAAATATGCGCCGGGATATGTTCACCCGCCAGACGGCGCAATCCTGAGACAGCCTGCTCATAGCTGCCCTTGCCGCGGATATTGTCATGGGTCTCCTGATCGCCGTCAATGCTCACCTGAACAAAGCCCGGTTTTAGCCGGCTCAATGAACGGACGACAGAAGAGTCAAGCATTGTCCCGTTGGTGAGGACGGCAAATGAGAATAGCCGGCTCTCTGCCGCGAGTTTCTCCAAGAGCGGGATGAAGTCCTGCCGTATAAACGGCTCCCCGCCCGTCACCGTGACATGCGCCCGGAAGCGCTTCTTTCCACTCAGGCTGCGGGAGCTGCGGATAAAGGACTTGAACTGCTCCAGTACCTCCATGAGATCGTCCCACGCGGGCTCGGGGCAAGGAAGGTCTTCCTGGTAGCAATGGATGCAGCGCAGGTTGCAGCGCTCGGTTATATGCCACTGAAAAAGGATATGCCCCGGCCAATAACCGGTAGTGTCCTGTTTAAAGTACATATTTATTCACTGGCGCCTCGATCGATCGTTAGCTGCCGATCTATCTTGTTTAAGAAATTCCCGCATCTCACCGGATGAGTGAGCGCCAGCAGGTGACCCGCATTGGGAACTTTCTCGCAGCCGGTCCTGGGGCAGGGCATCACGAGGTCTTTCTGGCCGTGAATACGAAACAGGGCTGCATTAGAAACTGCCGCCCCCGGCCATTTGGGCAGATATAGGCACATTGCCCTGATAAACTCCGGTTCGGCCTCCGCAAACATCCGCGTAACGATATTTTCATATTTTCCGGCAAGACGTTGGATTAAGGATACCGGAGTTATAACTGCAAGCGGAGCCAGGAGAGCTAAGATCCTCCGGACCTCTGACCTGCTGACAGCGCTGCCCATGAGCACAATTGCCCTCGGTTTTATGTGGCGTGCCATTTCCAGGGCAACAATACCACCCAGCGAGGACCCGCTCACAATGTCGCCGTCCTTTATGCTGTTTTCATCGATAATCCTTTTGGCCATTGCCGAAAATGTTTTTTCGCCCTTATACGTTGGCCAGCTAATAAAATTGATCTCAAAGTTAATTTCTTTGCGGAGAGAATCGTAATACGATGGGTTCGCTCCCATTCCCGGCAACAAGTACCACTTATTCGTATTGGCTTTCATTTAGTTCTTGCCGTTAACGCCTGAACTATGCCACCCGGCCACAGGCTTTTGTTAAAAACCAAAACGGGCTTATTCCGGGTCGGTATGAGTGTTTTGTTCTGCAATTTATTATTGTTTCGTTAATTCTGTTGTTCTGCTGTGGTCTATAATTTTGTCGTTTTTATCCAAAATTAAAATGAGTTGCCATTTTCTGGTCATTAGGCCGTCTTTTTGATGCTTGGCTAAGGGTTCTTCAGCAACCAAGTACTACCATCTGATTCCGCTCAAGGAAGCACCTATGCGTCTTCACTGGACCAGCTGGCAGGGATCGGCAGGGGGATGGATTTGGCGATTTAGCAAATAAATAGCTCCACATCCCATTTTTCATAAAACCACTGCAAAACCACAGGACAGTTGAATGAAATATCTCCAGGGAAGATCATGCGATCAATGTGCACCCTTTAATTTGAGCCAGATCGCATCGGCCTTTTTTATGTGACCAGGAATGTCCTTGCTCCATTTTTCATACGCGGTCTTGCTGCAATTGAGGTATAGCTTACCGTCAACGATCGTCCATACCTCCGGATCGGTGATGGCCTTCCGCTCCTCTGTCATGGCCCAGGCACAGTAACCGTCATACTGCGGGGCGTATTTCTCCGGACCTGCCGCAAAGAGCTCCCTGTTCTCTTTGGAGTGGAAATGCCAGGTCATGTTATGCCAGGAGAAGGTAAACGACCCGCTCCCTTTCACGGCCTTGCCGTCCTTGAAATATGCCACGGTATCGTAGCCCTTTATGGCGATATCCCCCGCCAGGGCATTCCCTGCAGCTATGACGCTGAATCCGGGAAAAAGCAATAATGCAAATAAAAAACCCATGAGACTACTATCGAGTGATTTCAGTGATATCATGTCCGTCTACCTCCCCCTATCAATTATTTGCAGAGTGACTTTTCAAGCCGCTACCCTAATTATAGACTGTCGGGGCTTACCCAGGCGTGCCGATTACGGAGCAATTCAGTGCCGATAAGCAAATGGCACAACAGAGGGGGTAAGCCCCGATGTTATTTCTTCTTTACAGGTGGCTTAACCGCTTTCGTGACCTTCTTTACAGGTTTTTTCCCCCTGGCAGTCGTACTGCCGGGCTTTCCTTCTGGTTTCCCCTCAAGTTTATGGATTTGCAGCTCCAGTTTGTTTATCCTGGCTTTAATTGCTTTTACCTTGCTGTTAAGCATTGGATTCTTGACCGTTGCGCTCAAATCATATACCATCCCCCCCAGCTCCGATATCTCTTTATGCACTGTTGCCTTCAGCTCATAAAGCTGATAACGTCGTTTTCCTTCATCGGTGACCTCCTCTGCCTTATGCTTTACAAGGGAAGCACCCTCTTTCACCATAGCAATGCCTTCTCCGACCCCTTTTTGTAGATCATCCTTAATCTTGACCCAAAAATTCATGGTATTCTCCTTTTCCCATTCATCAATAAAAGGCTTAACTTCTTTATCCAGTAATCAATTATATTCTTCCTGGTGGTCTCCGAATACATGGTGGATGATCTCCCACGCGGTCTCTTCGATGGATTTGTTCGTCGTATCGACGACTTTCCAGATCCGGTGCTTCTTGCGGAGATCCCTGACATACTCGACCTCGGCAAAGATCTTCTTGAATTCGCTGTAGCTCGTCGGGAGTGAGGACTTTTCCTGGCGCACCCTCCTGATCTTCTGAAGGACCTCGGGATCGATCACCAGGCAGACGATCTTTTGCTGATCGATTTCGAAAAGCTCTTCGGGCAGGGAGATGCCCGGAACGATCGGGACATTGGCGACCTTGTAGCCTTCCTGGGCCAGAAAGATCGAGGTCGGGGTCTTGGACGTCCTCGAAAGTCCGACGATCACGATGTCCGCGCCATCGAGATGCTCGGTGTCCCGGCCGTCGTCGTGTCCCAACGTATACTCGATCGCGTCGATGCGTTTGAAGTATCGTTCATCGACCTTTCTGAGCAGGCTCGGAGTTTCGAGCGGTTCCAGCCGAAGATAGGCTGCGAGGTTGTTGATCAGCGGGCCCAGAATGTCGAGATGAATAATCTTGTTCTTCACACAATAGGCGGTCGCATAGTCGCGCATCTCCTTTTTGACAAAGGTAAAAGCTATAAGGGCCTTATCCAATTTGGCCTGGTCGAGGACCTTTTTGAGCCCGGCCTTGGAATCAATGTCGTGGAAAAGCATGATCCTGGGGTGGGAGTGTTCAAACTGCACCAGGGCCGCCCTCAGAATATGCAGGCCGCTCTGGCCCGTAGCGTCGGAAATAATGACGATTTTTTTTGCAGGCATGTTCACCTCAATTGTAGTATACCCTAACCCAGGGGAACGGCCGAGCGTTTTTTGCCAAACCGCTCGAAATAAGTGGGGGTTTTCTGGTATATTTCTAAACCTGCAGTTTTAGGGGCATAAACCTCATCGATCAGGAGAGGCAATAAATACTACATAAGGAGACAGCTATGAACATTTTGATCTTCGGCCCTAACGGGAGCGGTAAAGGGACCCAGGGGGCCATAGTCCAGAAGAAGTACGGGGTAGCACATGTTGAATCAGGCGCCATATTCCGCAAGAATATCAGCGGCGGAACCGAGCTTGGCAAAAAGGCCAAGGAGTATATCGACAGGGGGGACCTTGTCCCTGATGATATAACGATCCCGATGATCCTCGACAGGATCAAGGAGGATGACTGCAAAAAGGGGTGGCTCCTCGATGGCTTCCCGCGCAACGTCGTGCAGGCCGAGACCCTGAATAAGGCCCTCAACGATGCGAAGATCAAGCTCGATTACGTGGTCGAGATCTCTCTCGACAGGCAGATCGCTGCCGACCGCATCATGGGCAGAAGGCTCTGCGTCAACGACAACAACCACCCCAACCATATCCATATCGATGCGATCAAGCCGGTCGAAAAGGACGGGAAGATCGTCTGCCGGGTATGCGGCGGCGAATTAAAGACACGGGCAGATGACCAGGATGCCGGTGCGATCAACAAGAGGCATGATATCTATTACGATACGACAAGCGGCACCATGGCCGCGGTAAATTTCTTCAAGAAGATCCCCGGCCAGAAGGTCATTACCGTCGACGGGGCCCCTGCTATCGGCGAAGTCTCAGAAAAACTGATGAAGCAGCTGGATTAATTCCGCAAGCATAACAAGGCATTTTTCCAAAGGCCTGCAGATCCTCTGCAGGCCTTTTTTATTCTCATGCAGCCGGCAGATATAATTGCGGGAAACTGCCCGCGGCCCCCTTGCTAATTGCCCCGATAGGTGCTACCTTGTGAATATATAACGTATGGTAATGGCAAGGCATTGATCATTTGCGGCCGGAAGAGCTGAAAAGTCAGCGGAGCCGCATCCCTGGTACGCTGCAGCAGAAGGGACCCCGATGACAGAACTGGATATGAAGATGCAGAATAATGCAGAAGGTGCGACGCGTGAGCGGGAGGAGCTGTTCCGGCTTATGTTCCAGAACCATAATGCCATTATGCTTCTTCTTGAACCCCTGAGCGGGCATATCGTGGAGGCCAATCATGCTGCCGAGATCTTTTATGGCTATCCGCGCGAGGTTCTCACGCAGATGTCAATTCAGGACATCAATACCCAGACGCCTGAGGAGATCGCCGGGGAACTGCAGAAGGCCGTAAGAGGCAAACGCAATCATTTTGTTTTTCCGCACCGGCTTGCCGACGGAGAGATCAGGACGGTAGAGGTCTACTCTTCGCCCATTGAGGTGGACGGGACTCCCCTTCTTTTTTCGGTCATCCATGACATCTCCGAACGGGCAAGGACAGAACAGAAGCTTGCCGACAGCAGTCAGTTCAATGAGCAGATCCTTTCGGCATCACCGGTAGGCATTGTAACGTATGATGTCAGGGGGCAATGCATCTCGGCGAATGATCAGGCAGCGCGACTTATCGGTGCAACGAGAGAACAGGTCCTGAGGCAGAATTTTCGGGGCCTTGAGTCATGGAGCAGATCAGGCCTGCTTGAGCATGCTGAAAAAACCCTGGCAACCGGGGAACCGGGCAGGTGCATAGTCCATCATGTCTCGACGTTTAACCGGGCCATGTGGATCGACTGCCTTTTCTCAAGATTTTCTGCCGGAGGGGTCCCTCATCTGCTCATTGCCTTTGCGGACATCACCGAGAACAAGCTGGCAGAGGATAAGATCAGGCAGCTCTTAAATGAGCAGAAGATCATCTTCGATAACATTGCGGTCGGGATCGGCTATTTCAAGAACCGGGTCATCCTGTCGGTCAATAACGCCCTCGAAAGGATGTTCGGGTATACCCTGGAAGAGCTGCAGGGTGAGACAACCATGCTTTTATACAGGAATCTGGAGGAATACCGGAGGGTGGGGGAGGAGGCATATCCTTTCGTCGACAGGGGGGAGGTATATTCCACCGAGGTCGAGATGCGGAAAAAAGACGGCACAATGTTCTGGTGCAATATTGTCGGCCAGGCAGTCGACAGGGGCGACCCGCAGAAGGGCTCGATCTGGATGCTGCAGGATGTGACCAGCAGGAAGAGGACCGAGGAGTCATTGCGCGTCGCTACCAGGCAGGCGATGGATGAACGGGCGAAAACAGAGGCGGTCATTGCTGCCATTGGCGACGGTATAAGCATTCAGGACAGAGAGTTCAGGATCATGTATCAGAATGAGGCCCATAAAAAGATGATGGGAGAACATGAAGGCAGGCACTGCTACGAGGCGTATGAAAAAAGAGAGCATATCTGCGAAGGCTGCCCGGTTGCCCTCTCCTTCGAAGACGGCAGGGTCAACACCTCCGAACGAAGCGTTACCGATGAGCATGGCACACGCTGCTTCAGCATCAGCGCATCTCCACTGAAAGATGCTGAGGGGGAGATCATTGCCGGGATCGAGGTGGTCAGGGAGATCACGCTGCAGAAGAGGACCGAGGAGGAGATCAAGAAAGCAGAAAAACTCGAGTCTGTCGGCATCCTTGCGGGAGGCATTGCACATGATTTCAACAATCTGCTGCAGGCCATACTCGGCAATATCATGATAGCCGAGATGCAGGGAGTGACCGAAGAGCAGAGGACCCATTGGCTCAGAAGCGCTGAAGATGCCTGCGAGATGGCCCATGAACTAACAAAGCGTCTTATAATATTTTCAAAGGGCGGAGACCCCGTTAAAAGGCCGGAACCACTTGCTCCCCTCATCAAGGAACCGATCAGTCTGGCAGTGAACGGACTGGGCATTGTCCCTGAATATGATTTCCCAAGGGAGCAGCTCTCCCTGGTGGTCGACGCCGGGCAGATCAGGCAGGTCTTCAAAAATCTCGCTGTCAATGCAGTTGAGGCGATGCCCGGGGGCGGCAGGCTGGTGGTCACTGCCCGCAGGATAACGATCCCGGAGCAGGACAGTGTCGCCCTGCCCTCCGGCGCTTATGCAGAGATCATCTTAAAGGATTCGGGCATTGGTATTCCGCCGGAGTCCCTCGGCAAGGTCTTCGACCCTTATTTTTCGACCAAGGACCGGGGTTCTCAAAAAGGTATGGGCCTTGGGTTGACGGTCAGCGATGCGATCATCAGGAAACACGGTGGACGTATAACGGTTGAGTCGGAGGTTGGCAGGGGGACAACGTTTCATGTCTACCTGCCCCTGGCCGGGACCGGAACAGGGCAGAACATTCCCGAAACAGCGCAGGATCAGTAGAGCCCCATGGCCTCCCGGACAAGGGCCATTGTTTCCTGACAGACCTTCCGGGCCTTCTGCGTGCCCTGGTCGGCAATCTCCTGGAGCCTCTGCGGCTGGCTGATGAGCTTCTCCCTCCTCTCCCAGATCGGTTCGAGGACCGTGTAGACATTCTTGATCAGGATCTTTTTGCAGTCTATGCAGCCGATGCCTGCGGTGCGGCAGCCGGCGGCAACCTCTGCCTGCTCCTCTTTGGATGAAAAGACCTTATGAAGCTGAAAGACCGGGGAGAGTTCAGGGTCGCCGATATCTGTCCGTTTGATCCTCGCCGGATCGGTCGTCATCGTCCGGATCTTTTGTTCGACCTCCTTCGGACTGTCCGAAAGATAGATCGCATTGTCGTAGCTCTTTGACATCTTCCTCCCGTCCATGCCGGGGACCTTCGGGAATTCGGTCAGGAGGGCATTGGGTTCGGGGAATATCTCCTTATAGGTGTTGTTGAATTTTCTGGCTATCTCCCGCGATATCTCAAGATGCGGCACCTGATCGACCCCTACCGGGACATGCTTTGCCCTGTAGATGATGATGTCGGCGGTCTGTAAAAGCGGGTAGCCGAGAAAACCGTAGGTTGAAAGGTCGCGGTCCTTAAGCTCCAGCTGTTTTTCCTTGTAGGTTGGCACCCGCTCGAGCCAGCCCAGGGGGGTGATCATCGAAAGCAGCAGGTGGAGCTCGGCATGCTCCAGGATCCGCGACTGTATGAAGATGGTCGATCTCTCGGGATCGAGACCGGCAGCGAGAAAGTTGATGAGCAGGTCCCTGACCGACTCCTTCAGCACCTCCGGCTTTGCATAGCCGGTCGTAAGGGCATGCCAGTCAGCGATGAAATAGTAGCAGTCATACTTATCCTGCAGCCTGACCCAGTTCTGGAGGGCGCCGACAAGGTTGCCGAGGTGCACCCTGCCGCTTGACTGCATTCCGCTCAAAACTCTCTCTTTATGCTCCATCAGAACGATCAACCTCCGTAGTCACTGGTAAAAGAAAATAGAAAGGCCTCATATTATTCATATAAAACAGGCGGGCTGTCAAGAAATGAGGCGCCTGCAGGATCAGATGAGAGCAGCCTGCCAGTGGCGGCTGGCCTCGGCGTTTATGAGGCCTGTCTCAAGGTACTCGCCGATGATCACGACCCGGTTTTCCCGGACCGGATTGTTCATGAGGGACGAGGAGATATTGCCATACGCCAGGTCGAACCGGGCCGGACCTCTGTCTGTCTGAAGCAGGGCCTTGACCCGCACAACCCTGCCGAAACGCTCTGAGCCCAGATCGCCGAGAAAGGCCTCCATCGAGGCATGACTGATATCACCGGCCAGGGAGAGGGAGATAGTATCAAAGCGAAGCCTGCCTCTGTGGGCCGTGCTTCCGGACGCGGCCTGCCTGGCCTCAGGGACCTCAGGCAGTGGTTCGGAAATGACCGCCTTGACCGTACGGTAAATGACGGCGCGGGGGTTCAGCGATTCGATCAGAGCCGTGGTCCTTTTGAGGAGGTCCTCATCAGCACGATCTGCTTTATTGATCAGGATGATGTCCGAGCTTGTGATCTGTTCCCGGAAAAAATCCCCGTACATTTCGGCCTCATAAAGCTCGAGGAACTCAGAGACATCCACGACCCCGATGACGCTGTACTGTCGGATCCCGAGCTCTTCAAGGGCCCCGATGACCCCGTCCGGGGAAGCAATGCCGCTGGGTTCTATAATGAGCTGCTCCGGGGCATGCTCCGCCCTGATCTTTCTGATCGTGGTGATAAGGTCGGACCTGAGGCTGCAGCAGACGCATCCGCTGGGGAGCTCCACCGAATCGATGCCGGCGTCGGCAAAAAGGTCGCCGTCAATGCCTGCCTTGCCGAAGTCATTGACCAGGACAACGGTCCTGAGCGGCGATGCCGAGACCATGTTACGGATAAAGGTCGTTTTTCCCGAGCCCAGGAGCCCGCAGACGATAGTTGTTTTCATGTTTCTCCGATTACTTGACAATAATGATTATTATATGATAATTTTAATTAAAAAGAAACTGACTATGCCAATACAAAAATATAAAGGACTCGGACTTAAGCTGACCCCTCAGAGGCTGGCCATACTTGACTACCTTGAGGGGAACAAAGAGCATCCTTCTGCTGAGGGGATTTATCATGCTGTCCTGAGGAAATTTCCGACCATGTCCTTTGCGACGGTCTATGCGACACTGACGACACTCAGGCAGAAGGGCAGCATCGCCGAGATAACGATCGACCCGGATAAAAAAAGGTTCGACCCGAATACCGAACCGCATCATCACCTTATCTGCAGCTCCTGCAAAAAGGTGGTTGATGTTTTCGAGGATTATCAGGTCAGGCTGCCGGAGAGCGTAACAAACGGGTTTGATATTACCGGCAACCATATCGAGTTTTACGGGTTCTGTCCCGTATGCAAGGATCAGTCTGACATCAGGAAACCTAAAGGGGGAAAACATTAATGTGTATCGATCATTCAATGACCTGCAGATGCGGGAAAGGGTCAGCAAGCTTTAATTTCAAGGAAGAGCTCATGCCGGTCGAAGTGGTGAACAGGCTTTACTGTCCCCAATGCTCCGGGGAGGTGAAGTATGATGCCTCGGCCATGCTGGAAGACAACGGCTGGATCATCGAATATGATATGGACGTCGTGCGGTTCATGGGGCAGCGGCTGCCGGGAAAGAACATTACCCCGGAATTCATGTTCGATGAAGGATACTGTACCTGGCGGGGGGTCTACCCCACAGACCATATCGATTCGGTCAGGGAACGTGAGGAACTGGTCAAGCTTTCGAAGATAAACCAGAAGAAATATCTTGAAGAGTTCAAGAAATGGGGCATTGAAAGGATGAACAGACTCAATAAAGCGGGGTGGCGCAAGGCACGTGAAAACTGATGAACTGAACTCTCAGAAAGTGAGCCCCTGTAGTCTGAAAAAAGAGATACCTATCCTCAAAGTGCTCGCCTGCGCCGGTTGCGGGGAAGAGGTCGAGATCTGGTCCGACGAAGAAGAGACGCAATGCAGCAAATGCGGGCATAAGACCCGCAGATAAAGCGCTGTCTGTTGCCCCGCGTCTACAACAATAAAGATGAGAGAGGATACTATGGAAATTTCTGTCGAAAAAATCCCGGGGGGTTTCAGGGTTGACGGCCTTGAGATCAAGCAGGCCAAATGCGGCTGCACCTCTGTCCTGCCCTGCTGCCACAGCTGGTCAAAGCTCAAAAGGAACGGCGACGTATTTACCTTCACGGCAAAGGCAACCACCCCTGAGACCAGGGACCATTTCAGCTGGGTATACAGGGTACAAAAGGAAGGTCTCGTTGTTGAGGTCAGCATGGAGGATGCCCGGGACAAGGTGATATTTTCGGGCTATTACCCTCCGCGCCTCGAAGAATGGCAGGAAAAGGGCTGGGCGGTCCTGTCGAAGGAGGGCGGTCGCGAAGACGTTGGCCTTTGGAGATGTGCTGCCTGCAAATGGCTGTACAAAGAGCAGAAAGAACAGGTAAAATTTGAGGACCTGCCTGAGGGCTGGAAATGCCCGGTCTGCAAGGCCGGGAAAAATGTTTTTGAAAAGATAGGGTAAGGAGGCACAATGAAGGCTGTTGAATTAAAGAACGGCGTATACTGGGTAGGTGCCATTGACTGGGCAGTACGCGATTTTCACGGCTACGCAACTCCCCGGGGGACCACATACAATAATTACCTGATAATGGACGACGAGATCACGCTTGTCGATACGGTCAAGCATGATTTTTCAGAGGTCACCATCAAGAACATCTCAAGCGTTGTCGATCCGTCAAAGATAAAGAACATCGTGGTCAACCATATCGAGAACGACCATGTCACCAGCCTGGACGATATCATGGCCCTTACCCCGAACGCAACGATCTATATCACGGAGAAGGGGAAGAAGGGGCTTGCGCGCTTCTTCGATATATCGCGCTGGGACATCAGGGTGGTCAAGACCGGCGATACTCTTACCATCGGCAAAAGGACGCTGCTCTTTCTCGAGACGCCCATGCTCCACTGGCCTGATTCCATGATGACCTATGTCAGGGAAGAGAAGCTCCTTTTCAGCCAGGACGGGTTCGGTCAGCATATCGCATCCTCGGCACGGTTTGACGACCAGCTGATCACCTGCGAGTCGATGTCCGAGCTCGATGATGCGGTCATCGATTATTATGCCAATATCCTCATGCCGTTCGGGCAGATAATAAAAAACAAGATAGGGGACATCCAGAAGCTCGGCCTCGAGATCGAGATGATAGCCCCTGACCATGGGATCATCTGGAGGTCGCACCCCCAGAAGGTGCTCAATGAATATCTTGCCCTTGCAAACGGCAGGGCACACCTGAGCGTGGCGGTGATCTACGATACCATGTGGCACAGCACCGAGGCGATGACGCTGCCTATCCTGCAGGGCATTCAGGATGAGGGGGTGGACTGCAAGGTCATCAAGCTCAGGGCCACACCGATGAGCGTTGCCATAAAGGAGCTATGGAAATCGCGCGGCTGCCTCATCGGGACCCCGACGCTCAACAATATCATGTACCCGACCGTTGCCGAGTTCCTTACTCATGTCAGGGGACTCAGGCCGAAGAACAGAATAGTCGGGGCCTTTGGAAGCTACGGCTGGGGCGGCGGTGCTGTCAGGGATGCCTATGAGGAGTTCAAAAAAATGGGTCTTGAGACGGTTGAGCCGGGGCTGCAGATCCTGTATAAGCCTTCACGTGAGGACGAGACCACCTGCTATGAGTTCGGGAAGGAATTTGCGCGGAGGGTCAAGGAATATCATACGAAATTTGAGTCTGTATAATCAGAGTATCAGAATAAAAAAAAACAGCCTGCTGACCACAGCAGGCTGTTTTTTTGCCCTAAATTTAGTTCTTAGTTATTCCAACTCCGACTCGGGTGCTGCCGGAGCTGATCCGGAATCTTTCGAAAAGGCCAGCACTGCCAGGAAGATCATATTCACGATCGGCACGAGCATCAGGAGCCCGAGCCATTTGTTCTTCCCAAGGTTCTCGGTTATGCAGAGCCAGAGGTAGACCCCGATAAAAAAGTTCAGCAGCGGAACAAAAAGGAGCAGTATCCACCACCAGGGCTTGCCTGCCGACCCTACAAAGGCCCAGAGGTTAAGCAGCGGGACCCAGGCGGTCCAGGCAGCCGGGACATTGAGCTTCTTCGCAATAAGATACATACAAAGGCTGAAAAAGACATAGAACGCAAGGAGAATACCGAAGACAACCATCAGAGATCCGGCAAGCAGACCGCCCATCAGAAGAGGGAGAGCTGTCATTCCGTCTGCCCCGCCCGGCATTTTCTTGGAAGGCATGGGCACTGGCTGCATCGGGACAGGAGGCTGCACGGTTTGCGGTCCGGGCTGCGGTGCCGGTGCTGCCGGGGTTGGCGGTGAGGCAACGGGGGGCGCTGGCTGCTGGGGTGCCGGGGCAGGGACTGCCTGAGGCGTCGCCTGTTTTGCCGGTTCGGTCTTTACGGTATCGGCAGGCTTTGGCGGCTGGGCTGCCGGTTTTTGGGCTGCTTCCTGTTTAGGCTGTTTTGCCTGAGGCTCTGCGGGTCTCTGGTCGGCGGCAGCCTCTGTTTCCGGCTTGACCACCTTCCGGCGCGGCTTCCTTGCTGCCGGCTGATCGGCAGATTCTTTTATCGGCGTATAGGCCGGGTTGATCAGGTAGGCGTCCCTGAAATATTCATTCGCCTCATCGAACCGTTTCAGCTTATACAGAGAGTATCCCATCAGATAATAGGCTGCGGGGTCAGGATGCTGTGCTATGTATCCCTGCAGATGCCGGACCGCATCCTTGTATTTGCCGCTGTAATAGGACTTGACGGCGGCGTCATACTCACTGGCTGTCTTTGCATGGACTGTGCCGGACACCATGAGTGCGATAAGCAGGGTCATGATCACAAAAACGGTCTTTTTCATACATGCCTCCATAGTTTTATTAATCTTCTTCCCCGTTGATGCCGTATAATTTCTTTATGGTCGCTATCAGCTCGTCCCGGTCCTCTGAGTCATCCTTAAGGGCCACGGTCGGCGGATGCAGCAGCTTGTTGATGATTGCGCTTGCCAGGTAATCGACCGCCTTGACCGTGGACTCATCCATGTCAGGGAACCTGCCGAGAAATTTCCCGATCTCCTCCTGCCGGATCTCCTCTGCCTTCTGCCTCAGGGCGACGATGGTAGGGACCGAATCCAGCGCAGACATCCAGCGCAGGAATTTATCCACCTCCTCGCTGATGATCGCCTCGGCCTTTTCAGCCTCGGCCCTCCTTCCCTGAACATTAGTATCGACCACATCCTGCAGGTTGTCAACGTCATAGAGGTAGACATTGTCTATCTTGTTGATCTCCGGGTCTATGTTCCTCGGGACGGATATGTCGATAATGAAGACCGGCTTCTGCTTTCTTTCCTTCATGACCTTCTGCATCTGGTCCCGGTTAAGGACATAGGACGGGGCACCGGTGGAGCAGATGATGATATCGGCATGGACAAGCTCGGTCAGAAAATCCTCAAAACGCACCGGCCGGCCGTTGAACTCGCACGCAAGTTCGCAGCCCCGGTCATAGGTGCGGTTGACGACAGTCACCCCGGAAATGCCGTTGTTCAGCAGGTGCCTCGCGGCAAGCTCCGCCATCTCGCCGGCGCCCAGCAGCATGAAGGACTTGCCGGCGAGGTTGGTGAAGATCTTCTTTGCCAGCTCAACGGCAGCAAAGCTTATGGAGACGGCATTCTCTGCGATCCGGGTCTCTGTCCTGACCCTCTTGGCGGTTGAGATGGCCTTTTTCATGAGCTTGTTGAGAAGGACCCCGGTCGTCTTCTTATTAAGCGCAAAATCGAAGCAGTCCTTGATCTGGCCGAGGATCTGGGGCTCCCCAAGCACCATAGAATCAAGGCTGGAGGAGACCCGGAAGATATGCCTGACAGCCTCTGCATCGCTGAGGTTATAGAGAGATCTCTCGAATTCGGTCCTCTTTATGCCATGGAATTCGGCCAGGAAGTTCTTGATGGAGTCCGCTGCAGCAGGCAGGTTGCTGACACAGGCATACAGTTCAACCCGGTTGCAGGTCGAAAGCAGGGCAACCTCTCTGATGTCCGGGAGTTTGCGCAGCCCGAAGAGACCCTCTTCGAGCTTCTCGCCATTGAAGGCGAGCCGCTCCCTGATGTCCACACTGGCGGATCTATGGTTGACGCCCTGGACCAGGATCTTCATATGAACGAATGGATGCTCTTCATGATCAGATTGACCCCGAAGAAGGTGAAGAGGACAGCGCAAAAACCGACTATCGAAAGTATTGCCGCACGCCTGCCTCTCCAGCCGGCGATAAGCCGGACATGCAGGACAGCCGCATAAATGAACCAGGTTATCAGCGACCAGACCTCTTTGGGGTCCCATCTCCAGTAAGTGCCCCAGGCGCTCTCGGCCCAGATGACGCCGGTGATGATCGCAAGCGTCAGGAGGGGCCAGCCGATGGTGATCAGACGGTAGTTGATCTCGTCGAGCGTCTGGAGGCTTGGCAGGCGGTGGAAAAGGCCGCCCAAATGCTTTGATTTGACAAAGTGCTCCTGCAGCAGATACATGATGCCCACGCCGAAGGCCAGGGCAAACGCGGCATCTCCGGTAAAGGCCAGGACCGTATGTATCCCGAACCAGTAGCTCTGGAGCACCGGGCTCAGCTGCTCGATCTTGCGCGGGAGGACCGCTGAAGAGAGCATCAGCACCAGGACCATCGGCATGATGAACGATCCGAGCAGCCCTATGCTATACCGGTATTCGAGGAAGAGGAAGAGCAGGATTATGCACCAGCAGAAGAAAGAGGAGGCCCCGTGGAGGCCCGCAATAGGGATATGCCCTGCATTCACATACCGAACGATGATATTGGCCGTATGAAAGGCAAACCCGAGTATGGTCAGGCCCATCATGATCCTGGAGGTGGTCTTTGTGCCCTTGAAGAGTTCCATGATGCTGACGACCGCTGCAGCAAAATAGAGGGTGAGGGCGGCCTCAAAAAAGGCGAGTTCCATTAAAAGCAACCAAGCTGACAGTCTTTGATCCTGATACCCAGGCGGTTGGCGGCCTCCCCGACTTCCTTGTAGGGAACCTTGAGGTCCTCGGCTATCTTCCGGGCTATAGCACAGGTGATCTTGCCATCGCTGACATAATTCTGTAATGCCTTTTCTATCTCTTTATTCATTCAATAAGCCTTGAGCATATTCATCGGAAAGCGGTAACTCTCTATAAAATATACAATATTGGGGGCAAAAACACAATTCCGGCAAGGGGAGCCAGGATGTTTCCGGCCTTGCTAGTAGCCGACCGGGATGCCTGCCTCCAGGAGTTTTTTGGCTATCCCGAGCTCATCAAACCTGATCTGGTGAGGCAGGGAGACCCGCGACGACCTGAGCACGGACCTGAAGGTCCCGTCAGCGGCAAGGATGCCGATCTCGGCGATGATCACCTTCCCCGGCATCATGATGCCGAAATAGCCGCTCCCGATCCTGCGGTCTATCAGGATATCCAGAAAATCACACTCGTCGGTACTGTCAGTATCCTTTCCGGTCACATCATAGACGCGCACTGCCAGGCGGGCATTTTCTGCAGGCACCTCGGCATTCAGTATCTCCCAGTTGATATAGATGACCTGCGGGTCGACCACCATCAGCAGCAGGGAATTCTCCCCATACTCCTCAGGCAGGCCTGCAGGCTTCATTGTGGTAAAACTTCTCTCGCTCTCATCCCGCAGATCATCAGACGGGAGGAAGATCTTGAGGGGCCGTTTTTTCGAGTCCCTGGCCTCCATCTCTGCCACCGAGAGGAGTTCAGGGAGAGGCCGCCGCAGTGCAGCGGGCTTAACAGCGGTCTTCCCTTCCAGCGGTTTTACCGATGTCACAGCCGGTCTTCTTTTCTGCCTCTGCAAAGGCTGCAGAGGGACAGCCTTCATCCCGGTCTTTGGCGCAGCCTGTTTAAAAGGCTTTGCGGGTGCTGCGGGTGCCGGTTTCGCAGCCTTTATTGCTGCCCCGGCCTTTACGACAGGTACAGGTCCTGGCTTGATCCGAGGGGGAGCTGTTATCTTTTTGTCAACAGCCTTTATGGCCGGCTTCTTATCGGCCGTCCGCTTTGTCGCGGTCTTGACCGGCAGGGCCTTTATGGGTTCGGGTATCGCTTTTTTAGCCGGGGGTTTCTTCCCGGCTGTTATTTTTGCCGCCGGTCTGGTCACGGTCTTCTTAAGCGGTTTTGGCGCTGCCGTGGTCTTGACGACTTTTTTTGTGCTCTTTTCTTTGACAGGCACAGAGGCGGTCCTGGAGCGGGGCGCGGTCTTTTCGGTCTCTTTTGGTCTGGCAGGCGCAGCGACCTTCTTCGTCTTGAGCGCGGCCTTGGCCGGCTTTTTAGCCGCTAATGCCTTTGCCGCAGGGGTCAGCTTTTTTACGGTCTTTTTAACCGCTTTAGATGCGGCCGCAGCAACCGTCTTCTTCTTTGGCTTTGCAACGGCTTTCTTTGCTGTTTTCAGAGCCGGTTTTTTGACCGCTTTGTTCTTAACGGTCTTCTTTGGCAATGCAGAAGCAAGGGCTTTTACCGCGGGTTTAGGCGCTTTTTTGGCCGATACTGCCTTCTTAAGGGGGACCTTTTTAACGGCCTTTTTTGTTTTGGATGCAGTTGCGGCAACAGCCTTCTTCTTTGCCGGGGTGACAGCCTTTTTCGGTTCTGCCTCAGCAGAATTCTTTTTAACCGTCTTCTTCAGTGTCTTTTTGGCAGGCTCTTTTTTCTTTGCAGCCGCTGCTGCCTTTTTTGTCTTAATAGCTTTCATTCTTCCCCCTCGGCATTTCTGGGTTATATTGTATCAAATTTCTGCTTATCCGGACAGAAATTAATGCGCCTCTGCCCAGTTCTTCCCTGAGCCTATCTCGACACGTACAGGCACGGACAGGCTGATCGCCCCCTCCATCTCCTCCCTGACGATCGCTGAAACAGTGTCGAGCTCTGCCGCCGGAAGCTCGACCAGGAGCTCGTCATGGACCTGCAGTATCATCCTTGCCCTGAGGCTGTCCCTCCTGAACCTCTCCCAGAGATTGATCATGGCTATCTTTATGATGTCTGCAGCGGTCCCCTGGATGGGGGTATTGACGGCAAATCTCTCGCCCTGCTGCCGCACGGTCCTGTTCTGGCTGCGCAGTTCAGGTATCGGCCGCCTCCTGCCGAGCAGGGTGCATACATGCCCCCTCTCGCGCGCATCAGCAATGGTCGTTTCAATATATTCCCTGACCCCGGGATGTCCTTCAAAATACTGTTTTATGAACCTGTCCGCTTCTTTTGTATCGATATCGAGGGTCTCTGACAGGCCAAAGGCTGAAATGCCATAAATAACGCCGAAATTCACGGTCTTTGCCACCCGCCTCATCTCCTGGGTCACCCGGTCAAGGGCCACCCCGTAGATCTCTGACGCGGTCCGGGTATGGATGTCGAGACCCTGAGTGAAGGCCTCGAGCAGTCCACTGTCCTGGCTGATATGGGCAAGGATCCTCAGTTCTATCTGCGAATAGTCTGCCGAGAGGATCAGGTTCCCCTCATCTGCAATAAAGGCCTCCCTGATATGCCGTCCCCATTCCCCCCTGATAGGGATGTTCTGGAGGTTCGGTTCGCTGCTGCTGAGCCTGCCGGTTGCCGTGATCGTCTGATTAAAGGAGGTATGGATGCGGCCGGTAGCGGGCTCGGCGATCGCGGGCAGCACATCAAGATAGGTGTTTTTGAGCTTGGTCAGGGTCCGGTACTGGAGGACCTCTTTAGGCATCTCATGCTGTGAGGCGAGTTCCTCAAGGACATCCACATTCGTTGAAAAGCCGGTCTTTGTCTTTTTTGAGGGTTTTAACCCCAGTGTATGAAAAAGGACAGCACTGAGCTGCTTCGGCGAATTGATATTGAATTCCTCGCCGGCCAGGAAGAAGATCCTCTTCTGAATGCCGTCGATCTCGCCGGCCAGTTTCTTCGAAAGTCTCAGAAGTTTGGCAGCATCTATCTTTATCCCTGCTTTTTCGATATCCGCAAGCACCCTGATGAGCGGCATCTCTATATCAAAATAGACCTGCTCAAGCCCCTGCTCCCTGAGCTTGGCAAAAAGCAGGTCCTTCAGCTCATAGGCCAGGACGGCATCCTCGGCAGCATATGCAGTGGCCTCATCAAGAGGGACCTCGGCAAAGGTGGACTTCTTTTTGAGGAGATCGGAAAAAGGCCGTTTCCGCCTTGAGAGGTATTCGAAGGAGACCTCGTCGAGGCTGTGGTTGGCCTTGTTGGGGTTCAGCAGATATGCCGCGATCATCGTGTCATAGAGCATGCCGTTGACTTCCATCCCCACCTGCCCCAGGACCTGGATGTCAAATTTCAGGTTATGCCCTATCTTGGCAATGCTGCTGTCATGCATGGCCGGTCCGAGTATGCCGACGGCCTGCTGCAGGGGCATCTGCTGCCCGGCCTCGTCAAGCAGCAGAGCATGGCCGAGCGGAATATAGTGGGCGAGTTCCTTCTTACTGCAGACCGCGATTCCGACCAGGGTGTCGCCAAACGGGTTCCTCCCGGTCGTCTCGACATCAAAGGCCACTTCACCCTGAACCGACGAGATGATCTGCTGAAGGGCTTCTGCGGAAGAGACAGTTTCATGTCTGCAGCAGGAAGGCGTAGATGCCGGCAGGAGCCTCATGAAGCTCGTAAATTCAAGCTCCCGGAAGACGGTCAGCAGGGACAGCGAATCAGGCTCCTGCATGCTAAGGTCCTTTTCCTCAAGCTCAAGCGGTACATCGGTATTTATGGTCGCAAGCTTAAGGCTCAGGCGTGCTGCCTCAACGTTAGCAGAGACCATCTGCCGCAGCCTCTCTTTTTTGATCTTTTCAGGGTGGTTCAGCAGGTCATCGAGGCTGTCAAATGAGGTCAGTAGCTCCCTTGCCGTCTTCTCCCCGATGCCCTTTATGCCGGGGATGTTGTCCGCCGAGTCACCGGTCAGGGCCATGAATTCAGTGACCCGCTCCGGTCCGACCCCGAACTTTTCCCTGACATAGGCAGCATCGAGGACCCTGTCTTTGGCCGGGTCGAAGATAAGGATATGGTCGCTGACAAGCTGGAGCATGTCCTTGTCGGCGGTCACAATATAGACGGTGTCCCTGCTGGAGGCGACCTTTTTCGCTATCGTGCCGATGATGTCGTCCGCCTCATATCCGGGCATTTCGACCGTCCTGATATTGAAGGCAGAGACGATCTTTCTGATATAGGGGAGCTGCCTGATCAGTTCGTCGGGAGTTTCAGGGCGGTTCGCCTTATAGTCCTGAAAGAGCATATGCCGCTCGGTCGGCTCCGGGGTGTCGAACGATACGATGAGGCCGTCAGGCTTTTTGTCCTTTATGATCTTCAGGAGCATATTGGTAAAGCCAAATATCGCATTGGTGGGGAGACCCTTTGAGGTGGTGAGGCCTTTGACCGCATAAAAGGCCCGGTAGACATAGGAATTGCCGTCGATAAGGTAGATATTCATGAGAGATTATACCATCACAGCAGAACAGATCGGGCATGGTATATTAGAAATGGAATAAATAACTTGAGGTGATGGAGGAACCGGTGGATCTGATCGCCTGTGAGCATTGCGGAAAGATGGTGAACCCCAGGAGCATGTACTGCCCGTTTTGCGGCGGCAGGGCCCAGACCGGACAGGTCATCTCAAGCCCTCTCTGCCCGAGATGCGGGACCGCCCTTGAATGTCAGAAGAAGAATGATATCGAGATCGATGCATGCCCCGGCTGCAGAGGACTCTGGCTCGACCGGGGAGAATTCAATATCGTGACGGCGGAATCGACGGTCTACCGGGAAGAGAAGCTCACCGGGGAATATTCCCGCCCGGGTCAGACCGAGAAGGTAGAATATATCCCCTGCGCCCGCTGCGGCAAGCTCATGACCCGGAAGAACTTCGGAAAGATATCAGGTGTGATAATCGACGAATGTGCCAGCCACGGTGTCTGGCTCGACAGCGGCGAGCTTGAAAAGATACGCCATTTCATCCTTGACGGAGGACTCGAAAAAGAGCAGTTCAGGGAGATCGAGCAGAACCGCCAGGAACTCCGCGAGGTCGCCCAGCAGGTAGACGACCTCGCCTTCAGCCATAAACTGATACATTTCTGGAATTGGAAGAGATGGTTCTTCTGAGGCGCGGCTCTGCCCCAGACCCCTTCGGGCTCAGACAGCCCAAAATCCTTAACGCTCGGCTTCGGTCGCAGAACTGAAATTATCGCAAGGGGACTCACCGTAAAAGCGTACTGCAGAGTAGGGGCAATCACTCGAAATGCTATTCGAGACCTTGATATTCCTAAATTCAGCTCTTTTCAAAAGGTTCAAAATAGTGTAGATTAATATCGGTAATCAACAATGGGGAAATGGTGAGCGTTCTGTGACTAACATACAGATTCCGATATTAGCAGGGCGGTTTCCGTATGTCTAATAACTGGTTATGCCAAAGATTAATAATGAACTGATAACTTTGAAGAGGGGGGCAAGAAGATGAAAATTACCTATAACCCAGATGGTAGTATATCGTTTGGAAGTGACATGAAGGATGTCAGTAGTCTTATAGAATTTTTGTCCGGGGGCCTCGTAGAGAATAAAGAAAAAGCATTTCTGAATACATTAGACTTTATGAGCAATAAAAGGCCCTTATTAGGTCAAATTGCAAAAGTGTATTATGAATATGTTAATCGGCACAATAAAATCAAATTACTACATCAACAAATACCTTTACTGGTGTCTGACCAGTGCTTTGATGGCGAGTTATATGATATTGCTGATATCAAATGTACATATGATCGTAATTTCAGCGAAATCAAACGGAAAGATGTAGATTTACCTACTAAGAATAAGAACTATGTTCAGAATATAATAGACCATAAATACAACGGTTCTGAAGAGAATTCACCTTTCAATAATAGATTTTGTTACAGAATAGTTAATGTAATATCGCCTAAAGATATCCAATTTGAATATTGTTACTACTTTGACTATATCAATACGTGTGAATATCAGTTTTATCTTTTTGCAAAAGATGTAATCCGTCATATTAAAAAAATTAGCGACAATAGTTTTAATGTTAGCAAGTTAAAGCGAGAAATTAACCCTTTTGATTTTACCAATAGATATCTCGTCCCAGGGATTAATACACTCTTGATTTTTTGGGACAAGAGTAATCCGATAATGTATATTCACAAACGTAGTAAGAAGACAGTTGCTGAAGCAATTAATGTTAAACATATTGTCCCTGCTGGGACATTTCAGCCTATTCATATGGATGACGGGAATCATGGCGTGGATTTTTCTTTTTATACAAATATTATGCGTGAATTTGGTGAAGAACTAACCGGGGATAAAGAATTGGTACACCCCAAAGGTATACTGGAGGATGTAATAAAAAGACCTTCTCTGGTTCCTATTGATCATCTTATACGGATTGGGCGAGGGAAAATCTACTATGCTGGCCTTACATTTGACTGCTTGACTCTGAAGCCTGAGATACTCTCGATTATGGTCTTATTTCGAGAGGATTATGAGAAGTTTATCGGCCCTATTAATTTTACAGAAAGCTTCGAAGGTGACCCGTTTGCCGTTAAATTTGATAAACCCACTTTGGAGCAATATGTATTAGATCCTGAAATGCTACCTGCAGGCGCTGGTTGCCTATTTATGGCGTCTGAGAACTATGATCGCATTGCCAGTGAGATGCGCACTACTTAATAAAGATGGCCAATGAAATCCACTGGACAGCAAATAGCCGCTTTTGGGAAGTCATGTCTAGCTGCCGCTGTCAGTGAGGTCCAGCGTTGATCACTATCAGAAAAGAGGCTCTATGAGAACAGATGAGGTGTTCGGAATTTCCCCCGGCGTACGAGATTATTCATATGTTGACCGCGGTAATCTTGATACTACCCTTGCCACAATGCTTAAACGCACCACTCATTTAGCGATTCGCGGTCCCTCAAAGTGCGGCAAATCATGGCTTCGACAGAAAGTCTTGTCAGATCCTATTACGATCCAGTGCCGCCTCCGTAAACCATTTACGGACATATACGTCGATGCGCTTTCTCAATTAAACATAAGCATCAACATCAAGGAATCACGGCAGGGCGTTTTCAAAGCCAGCCTTTCTGCAACGGGAGAAGCCGGTGCAGCACTCCTCGCTAAAGCAGGCATCGCTGCGTCCATTGGAAAAGATTCAACGACTTCAGCGGAACAAAAAATCGTCGGACATGACATCAATGACCTGCGTTATATTGCTGATATTATCAGAGCATCTGATCGTCGCCTTGCAATTGAAGACTTCCACTATATGTCAACAGAGGATCGACGGAACTTCGCCTTTGATTTGAAGGCTCTTTGGGACTATGGTGTATTTGTTATCATAATCGGCGTGTGGTCCGAAACAAATCTATTACTTCATCTTAATCCCGATCTAACTGGCAGAGTTATGGAAATTTCTATAGATTGGAGCAACGATGATTTAAAACGGATCTTGACGAAAGGTGGCGATGCACTTCATCTTTCTTTTGACCCTGCAATTCAGGAACAGCTCGTGACGTTATCATATTCCAATGCAGGTCTGCTTCAACAACTAACACTTCTTACGCTTGACGAATCGGGCATTCATGAAAAAGGGCTACTTAAGAAGCAGGTTAATAATAAAGATAAAGTTGACGGAGCGAGCATGGTTTATGCTGACCAATTGAATCCAGTTTACCAACAGTTCGCCAAGCGCGTCGCGACAGGTATGAGAACACGTAGGAATGCAACAGGCATTTATGCACATGCTATGGCAGTTCTGATGGAAGCTTCTGACGATGAACTCGTGAAGGGGCTTAATGCCCGCACTATTCTAGAACGCGCTGTTAAACGCCAAAACAGAATTCAGTATGGAAATTTGAAAGCTATTCTTGAAAAGCTTCAGGAACTACAAGTGGATGAAGATGGCCGCGGCCTAATTCTAGGATATAGTCCAGCTACCGAAGAAGTAGCAATTGTTGATAGGCAATTACTACTCTACCGCCGCTATGCTACGGTAAAGTGGCCTTGGGATGACCTTAGCCGCGAAGCTGATGCAGCGGGTGGGCAGATAGAAGTTGAGTAATTAACCACGCCGCCGAGAGGGTCGCCGAGAAACGCGCCCCTCTCGGCGGCGATAAGCGATAAAATGACAAAAACAAATAATGATCGATAATTTTCTCTTTCAGCATTATCTCGTAGTATTTTTTGACCATCTCGGCCAACGAGAGACTCTACGCAAAATGACGGGCATCCCTGCGCTTAAAACTGAAGAAAAATCATTTATTGAGCATACAAAGAACAGTGTTGGCAGAGTGATTCAAATAAGAGAGGCATTTAAGGATTATTTTGACGCAGCAAAGGCATGCGAGCCTGATGGCCTCCGTGTGCGGACAGAAGATCAGGAGGAGTTTCTTGCATCTCAGAGAAAGGTAGAAGTAAGTATTTATGGAATTTCTGATGCCGTTGTCATTGCAGTGCCGCTTGGAACTAGTGATGATAACTGCGCAGCTGTTAACAGCGTCTACGATGCATTGATTGCTACCTGTGGGATAGGTTTAATGTCACTTTCTGTCTTTAATATAGCAATGCGAGCAGGCTTGAATGTGGGCGTGGCAACTAAAATTAATGACAACGAAATTTATGGTCCAGCGCTTGAAAGTGCTTTTTATCTTGAAAGCAAACTGGCCGAATATCCTCGGTTCCTCGTCGGTAAAGAGCTAATCAGTTATTTGCAATGGGTAGAAAACCAACCCTGTGGTACTCGTATCGGCCAAGCCGCAAAAGAAATCGCAAGAATATGCAGGGCACTAATTATTCAGGATGCCGATGGTAGATATATGCTGGATTTCTTGGGTGCTAAAATAAGGGAAGTCTCAGCCAATATTATAGATCAGGACTTTGTGGCTGCCGCCTTTCAATTTGTGAACGCGCAACATCAAAAGTATATTAAAGAAGAGAATGAAATACTATCTTCACGTTATTTCAGGTTACTAAGATATTTTCAAGCCAGAAAGGGCATATGGGGAATAAATTAGAAACCACGTTTAATCGGGTAAGGGGGATAGTAAATGGGGTCATTGTACGTCAGAACAAGCAAATGGGGCCAGGTCTTTGATCGTAGAATTCGAGTTGAAGTAAATGGGTCACCCTTTTCTTGTCTCCATCGAGTCGCCAAGTAGCATTGGATAAAACATTGAAAATAGATAAGGAGAATAACAACAAAGTACCGACCCACAATAAAATGAGTTTAAAGGAAAAAATTAAAATGAAATCATTTCTGATAAATCTCCTCACCCTTGGTATCCTGGTCTGTACTCTTTCAGTAGCCAATGCCAGCATCCCTGATACTGTTCTCAAGCAAAAAATGGCCGTTGTAACGATATATATTCTTGATAAAGATGGTGTTGACATTGCTTCCGGAAGCGGATTCATATTTGACTCTAAAGGGCTTATCGCCACAAATTACCATGTAATTTCAAAAGCTATTGCGGAGAAAAACATTTTTGTGATTGTTAGGCTTGAAGACGGCACTTTAAAATATGCCGAATCTATTCTTCTTTACGATGAAATTAATGATTTAGCAGTTCTGAAAGTTGATAGCGATAAATCGCATTTGCCAAAGATTAAATTCTCCACAGGAATAACGAAGCAAGGGCAAGATATAGTTGTTATTGGTAGCCCACTAGGACTAGAAACTACCGTTTCGACTGGTATAATTAGCGGCATTCGGGAGAAAGGCTTAATTCAAATTACAGCTCCTATTTCTCCGGGTAGCAGTGGAGGTCCTGTCTTGAATATTCGAGGCGAAGTAATAGGCATTACGACCTTCCTCATTGTTGGAGGACAAAACCTCAACTTCGCTATCCCTATTAAATATCTCGCAGATTTGATGGCAGAAACCAAGAAGCAAAAGAAAAGAGTAGAAATTGCTCTCCCAAAAAAGAGCACTACACCTGAATCGTCTCCCAGAACTGATCTTTCGCAGTTAACAGAGGATGCCGCTGAACAGGATTTAAGGGAGATTGTACGATTGAAGGCGGAGGTTATGAACAACCCAGAAAACGTTGGGGCTCATTTTGATCTTTGCAGAGCTTACATGAGATTGAACTTTTATGAAGTCGGCAGTCAGCAATGTGAACAGGCTTTACAAATAGATGCGACGTTTGGTGCTGCATATGTAGCTCTTGCTCAGGCATACCGCAGGCTAGGTTTTTTTGAAAAAACACGGAAACTAATTGCATCGTTGATGGATGTTATTAAAAAGAATCCCAAAAACCACTGGCCATACTATTATTTAGGACAAGTTCATTACGAAAGGGCAGATTACAAAGAAGCAATAGAAGCATTCAGAGAAGCTGTAAAAATAGCCCCGGGGTTTGTCGAGGGTCGTTTAATCCTCGGCCTAAGCTCCCTGACCGTTGGAGATATAGATACAGCCGTAGAACAGTACCTCATCCTGAAAGAAAGTGACCCCAAACTAGCTAAACAGTTATTTAGAAAGATTAAGTTGAAATAACGTAGGCTATGAAGGACGGTGATGTGCACTAGTCACCATTTGTGTTGACAGTCGGTCTTCCGGTTAAGGACTTCGACTGCTAGGCCGCTGGTTCCATCACCTCCTTATCATAAACATATTGCTGGTAGAGTTCCAGTCCTTCTG
>SCQH01000049.1 GCA_004321925.1 Nitrospirota bacterium
TGGCGTCAGGGAGCAGGGCGAACATCTCCCTGATGAACGAGAAGATCCCGGTATAGGTTATGGGGTTCGAACGGGGTGTCCGGCCGATCGGCGCCTGATCAACGCTGATGATCTTGTCGATGAGCTCAATGCCGGTTATCGCCTTGTGCCTCCCCGGTGGCAGGAGGACGTCGTCCGCTGACCGCGACAGCTGCCTGTTGAGGGCCCGGAATACGATATCGAAGATCAGGGTGCTCTTGCCTGACCCTGATACCCCTGTCACGCAGGTGAAGGCATTGAGCGGTATCCGCACATCGATATTCTTGAGGTTATGCTCGGAGGCGCCCAGGACGTTTATCCAGGCTGAGGACTTTCTCCGGGACGCCGGTATCTCGATGGAGTGCCTTCCGGAGAGGTATCCGCCGGTGACCGACGCCTCGTTGCCCTGTATCTCTGACGGGCTGCCTTCAGCAATGACCCAGCCGCCGCGCGTACCTGCGCCGGGGCCCATGTCGATGATATGGTCGGCCCACCGGATGGTCTCCTCGTCATGCTCCACGATGATAACGGTATTGTCGGCGTCACGTATCGCTGAAAGGCTTCCGAGGAGTTTCACGCAGTCGCGGGGATGAAGGCCGATGCTCGGTTCATCCAGGACATACAGGACCCCGGTGAGGGACGATCCCATTTGGCTTGCCAGCCGTATCCTCTGGGCCTCGCCGCCGGAGAGCGTTACCGACGGCCTGTCGAGAGTGAGGTAATCGAGGCCGACCCTGACCAGGAAGGAGAGCCTGTCGTTGACCTCCTTCAGTACGCGGCGGGCGATGATCCCTTCCCTCTCGGTCAGCGTCAGCCCTGTCAGGAAGTCAGCCGCCTCCCGCACCGACATCCTGCAGAATTCACCGATATTGATCCCGTGGAACCTTACACTGAGCGCCTCCGGCCGCAGCCTCAACCCCTTGCAGGCCCTGCAGGAGCGCTCGCCCTCCCTGTCGGACGTCTCCTCGTCGAGGTCCTCATACCCCAGTCCCTTGCAGGAAGGGCAGGCACCGCCCCTGCTGTTGAACGAAAAAAAACGCGGATTGATCTCGGGGTAGCTTATGCCGCATTTCAGGCATGCCGCTGTCTTCGAAAAGAGGATGTCCTTATTGTTCTTGACCAGGTTCACAATGACCGTGTCCGAATATTTGAAGGCTGCTTCGAGGGCGGCCGAGGCCTGTCTCTCGACCCCGTCCTTGATGATGAGCCGGTCAATGACGATCTCGATCGTATGCCGCTTTTTTTTCTCGAGGATGATCTCCTCGGTCAGGTCGACCATCTCATTGTCGATCCGGGCCCGGACAAAGCCCTCGTTCCTCATCTCCTGGAGCTCTTTGCGGTAATTGCCCTTTCGTTCCCTGACGATCGGGGCGAGGACCTGGAGCTTCGTCCCTTCAGGGAGCGCCAGGACCGCCTGCATGATATTCTGGGACTCCTGGGTCGATATCTCCGACCCGCAGTTGTAGCAGTATGCCGTGCCGAGCCGCGTAAAGAGCACGCGCAGGTAGTCGTAGATCTCGGTAATGGTGCTGAGTGTTGAACGGGGGCTTCGGCTGACGGTCTTCTGATCGATGGCGATGGAGGGTGAAAGCCCCTCAATGGAATCGACCTCGGGTTTCTGGAGCTGCTCAAGGAACTGACGTGAATAGGCCGACAGGCTCTCCACATAGCGGCGTTGTCCCTCGGCATAGATGGTATCCATCGCGAGGGAAGACTTGCCGGAGCCTGAGGGTCCGGTGATCACCGTTATGACGTCCCGGGGGATCGACAGACTGATGTTCTTGAGGTTATGCTCCCGCGCCCCGGTGATCTTTATAAAGTTCTGCATCCGGCCCTCACCCTATCTCCGTTCCGAAAAAAAAAGCTTCAGCAATGAGGCGCATTCCTCTGCCAGGACCCCGGACGATACCTCGACCTGGTGGTTGAGGCGTGAATCGCTGAGGATATGGTACAGGCTGTCGACGCCGCCTGCCTTTGCGTCGCTGCAGCCATATACCAGCCTTTTAATCCGGGCGTTGATCATGGTCCCCGAGCACATGATACACGGCTCCTTGGTCACATAGAGCGTAGCATCCGATAACCGCCAGCTGTCGGACTGCCCCGCAGCAGCGCGCAGGGCCAGGACCTCGGCATGTGCAGAGGGATCTTTTGAGCTCTCCCTGAGATTGCCGGTAAGAGCAAGTATCTCACCGTTGCGCACAATGATCGCCCCGACAGGCACCTCCCCGGCGGCATAGGCCTTGGTGGCCTCCTCAAGCGCCAGTCTCATATAGTAGATGTCCTGATCAGGAAATTCAGTCATAACAGGTAACTTTTAGTATAACATGCTGGTCGCCGGAGCATAATAATGAGGTAAAACAGGCCAAAAATCGAATATACTATGAATACGTGGTGACTACATCTTTCGGAGTTCAGGACATACATCTATGGCAATGAAATATCTGTTGTTCGGTCAGTTCCTGCAGAAACAGGGGCTGGTGACCGCTGAAGATGTCTATAAGGCCCGGATGCTTCAGAAAAATCATAATATGAAGATCGGGGAACTGGCGCGTGAAAAAGGCTGGCTGACGTACGAGGACATCGACAAGATACTGGTGATCCACGAAGAGACCCTTGAGAAGTTCGGGGATATCGCCATTGAACATAACTTTCTCACACGGGAGCAGGTGAATGAGCTCGTCGGATATCAGCAGGAGGAGTATCTCTTTTTCGGAGAAGCGCTCATCAAGCTCGGTATGATCACCCAGGGTCAGCTTTTTGAGAATCTGAAGGAGTTCAACAAACTGACGTTCAATAAACAGCCCTGACCCTCCGGCCCGGTTCCGGGAAGGCTTGATTTATGTATATCCAATGGATATACTATGGTTAAACCGACCAGGAGGCCGTATGATTGTTAAGGCAACACAATGGGGTAACAGTATTGGGGTCAGAATCCCTCGAGCACTAGCCAGGAAAAAGGGAATTAACGTGGACACCTCTGTCGAAGTCAATGAAACCGAGGACGGTGTTCTTATCAGGCCTGCAGTGATCAAAGAGTATTCCCTAAAGGAACTGGTAAGGGGGATAACACAGCAGAACCGGCATTCTGAGGCAGATTTTGGGCGTCCTGTTGGGAAGGAGCTTATTTGATGGGTCCTGTCCCGACGCGCGGAGACATCATCCTGCTTAGTCTGAATCCGACTCTAGGTCACGAACAGGCGGGTACCAGACCGGCTGTTGTTCTATCCCCAGATATATATCATGAAGCTTCCGGCCTGTGTCTGGTGTGTCCTATAACAAATCAGGTTAAAGGGTACCCCTTTGAGGTGGCAATTGAGGGGACAAGAAAGACGACAGGGGTTGCTCTTGCGGATCAGATCCGCTCTGTTGACTGGCAGGCAAGAAAAATTAAGATCGTCGATCACATCCCGCCGGTATTTCTCGCTCCGATCCTGGCCAAATTCAGACCTCTTCTTTTCTAGCGTAGCATGTCTAAAATCAAGATTTCGACAATATTGATCATAGCAGCATTGCTTTGTATGATGGGCTGTAAAGAGAGGCGGGAATACAAAAATTCAATAGTTGTTCCGACCTTCGAAATAAAGATTGATTTGGACAAAAGGGCCGAGAGAGAACTACAGGCAAGAAACGAGACAATAAAGATATCATTGTGGCTCTCAGGGGTCCCTCGAAAGGACGCAGATGTTGGGATTAATAAAGCAATGGGTATTGTCCTTGGTTTTTTTGAGCAAGAACTAGCTCGAGAGGGAGTTGTACGATTTGAGGGACTTATAATATCCGAGCGTCTTTACAATGCATTGGAGGATAAAGAATACGGCGTGTCGTGCAGCGTCGCGAGTGGACGGAAATCCAGTGGCTCTAATTTATTGAACTGTGAACCATTTGAAAAAAGCATAAGCAGAATGGCCGGGAAACAACACATCATTGAATGTAAGCTAATAAGCGATAGTAACGACCGGCCTCTACCCGCACGGAAAGAATAAGGCGGGTTAGGGAAGGGCGAGCATCCTGTCGAGGGCCCTTTTGGCGGGGACCCGTATCTCTTCCGGGACCTTGATCACATGGGTATTTTCCCTGAAGGCCCTGAGCACGCTCTGCAGCGTTGTTTTTTTCATGTTCGGACAGATCATGTCCTTCCGCAGCGGATAAAAGAGCTTGCCGGGATTCTCCTTCCGCAGCCGGTGCAAAAGACCGATCTCCGTCCCGATGATGAATTCCTGTGCTGAAGAGGACGCGGCATATCTCAGCATCCCCGAGGTGCTTGTCACGTGGTCGGCCAGTTCAAGGACATCCAGCCTGCATTCGGGATGCGCGACGACCAGGGCCGAGGGATGGGCAGCTTTCGCGGTGACAACATCTTCCGGGGTCACCCTTTCATGGACGTTGCAGTAGCCGTCCCAGGCTATCACCTTCTTCTTTGTCGAGCGAGCTGCCCACATCGAAAGGTTCTTGTCGGGGATGCAGATCACCACGTCACCGGGTAGCGACTCGATCACCTTGACGACGTTCGCAGACGTACAGCAGATATCGCTCTCGGCCTTGACCTCTGCCGTGGTATTGACATAGGCAACGACCGGCACACCCGGGTACTTCTGTTTGATGTCCCTGAGCGTGAACTCCGCAGGATAGACATAGGCAGGCGGGTTGCTGAAGCCGGGGAAGCTCGTCCTCACCGGCCGGGGGGAGTCGACCCGGATCATGTCGGCCATCGGGCAGTTGGCTTCAAGTTCAGGGAGCAGGACGGTCTTGTCCGGGGAGAGGATGGAGGCGCTCTCTGCCATGAATTTGACGCCGCAAAAGACGATCATCTTGCAGTCTATGCTGGATGCGGTCCTGGAGAGTTCGAGCGAGTCCCCGACAAAATCGGCGATGTCCTGGACCTCGTCCCTCTGATAATTATGGGCCAGGATAAGGGCATGCTTCTCTTCTTTGAGCCTCAGGATCTCCTCCTGAAGCGCTTTGAAATCAGCGGACATTAAAACCTTAGCTTGTTGGCCTTCGACAGGGTCGCATTGGTGAAGAGCACGGTGCCGTCATCGAGCAGGACCTTATAGATCGGCGCGGGCCGCGGCAGTGCAGGGGCATCGCTTGCGGCAGTGCCGGTGAAGGAGTAGTTCTGCTTGCCCTTGTAAAGTGAATAGACCCTCTTCACATACTGCCGTGTCTCCGAGATGGGCGGCACGCTGCCGTATTTTTCTACGGTCGTCGGCCCCGCATTGTATGCGGCGATCGCAAGGGTCAGGTCGCCGTTGAACTTTCCGAGCAGGTAGCGGAGGTACCGTGTGCCCCCTTCGATATTCTCCTCAGGATTAAAGGGATTGGATACGTTCATGTCGCTCGCTGTCGTGGGCATCAGCTGCATAAGTCCCATAGCGCCCTTACGTGAAACAGCCCGGTGATTGCCGTTCGATTCTGTTTTTATGACTGCATTGATCAGATCGGAATCGACCTCATATTTTGAGGCGGCCTTCTGGACATAATGGCTGTAGTCCTGGCGGAGGACCTGTTTTTTTGGAAGATCAGGAAGTCTTTCATCTGTCGCTTTTTCCCTGAGCACCCGTTCGGACTTCTTGTTCAACGGGCTGTCGGTGTAGCAGACGACGCCATTGTCATCCGTATACTTGTAAATGTCGGCAAAGGCCGTGCAGACAAGCAGGGACATGAGAAAAAAGAGTGATAAAACAAGACACTTCCTCATAACAAATGGTAACATGTACCTTCCTGCATGTCAACCACCGACTGATCGGGACCCAAAGGGAGGTCCGTATCAGCGGCACCAGCACCACTTGACCATCTCTGCCACGAGGCCGGTCCATCCCGTCTGATGACTTGCGCCGAGCCCCTGACAGGTGTCCCCGTGGAAATACTCATGGAAAAGGACAAGGTCTTTGAAATGTGGGTCATTCTGATACCGCGTATCCGGGCCATTGACCAAACGCGGCCGGTCATCTTCCCTGATCAGCATGCCTGTCAGCCGCTGTGAGAGGCGCTCCGCCAGTTCCAGCAGGTCGATCATCTGTCCTGACCTTGCAGGGAACTCGACCTTAAAGGAATCCCCGTAATAGGCATGATACTTTTTGAGCGCATCGACAAAGAGATAATTGATCGGCACCCATACCGGCCCCCTCCAGTTGGAGTTCCCGCCGAAGAGCGGGGTTTGGGTCTCGGCCGGTTCATAATCGACCCGGTACTCATCGCCGTTCACCCTGAGGACGAACGGACTGTCCTTATGGTACTTCGAGATGGACCGGATCCCGCCGGGGGAGAGGAACTCGTCTTCGTCGAGGACCTTCTGGAGGATGCGCTCCAGCCGGTGCCGGGGCGTCAGTGACAGGAGGAGGTCCCCGCCTTCTTCAAGTTCTTCGACGGCCATGCAGGTATCGAGGTCCTTGCGGTTGTTCCGGAACCAGAGGAGCCGCTTTCTGAAGCCTCCGAAGTTGGATAATACACTGTTGTCGATCACCGAGACCGCAAAGATCGACGTCAGTCCGACCAGGGAGCGTACACGGAGGGGAACCGAATCTTTTCCGGGGAGGTTGAGAGAATCGTAATAGAACCCGTCTTCCTCATGCCACAGACCGGTTTCCCCCAGATGGTTCAACGATTCTGCTATATGGACAAAATGTTCATAGAACTTTGAGGCCACATCCTCATAGGTGCGGTCTTCCTTTGCGATCTCTATCGCCATGTCCATCATATTCAGCGCATACATGGCCATCCAGCTGGTGCCGTCCGCCTGTTCAATGTACCCGCCGGCGGGCAGTGGTTTTGAGCGGTCAAAGGCCCCGATATTGTCCAGCCCGAGAAATCCGCCCTGAAAGATATTATGCCCCTCAGAGTCCTTCCGGTTCACCCACCAGGTGAAGTTCAGGAGGAGCTTATGAAAGATGCGTTTCAGAAAGTCGGTATCGGCCCTGCCGGAAATCTCCTGATCGATCCTGAAGACCTTAAGGGCCGCCCATGCATGGACAGGAGGATTAACGTCAGAGAAGTTCCATTCATAGGCAGGGATCTGGCCGTTGGGATGCATATACCACTCCCTCAGAAGAAGGATGAGCTGTTTTTTTGCAAAAACAGGATCGATGAGCGCAAAGGGAACACAGTGGAAGGCAAGGTCCCATGAGGCATACCAGGGATATTCCCATTTGTCGGGCATGGATATGATATCTCGGTTAAAAAGATAGGTCCATTCATGATTGCGGCCGGTCTTGCGCTGCTCCGGGGGAGCCGGCTGCCCCTTGTCACCGGTGAGCCAGGTCTCGACCTCATAGTTATAGTACTGCTTGTTCCAGAGAAGACCGGCAAAGGCCTGGCGCTGCACTGATAAAACATCACCGACCGGGGCCTCAGGTTCGAACTGCCGGTAGAACTCGTCAGCCTCTGCCTGACGCAGGCTGAATACCTCATCAAATCCGCTGAAGGGCGAGCTCTGTTTATCGGAGGCAAGCCGCAGCCTGATGACCGATGAACCACCGGCGGGCATCAAAAGACTGTGAAGGAGAGCACTTTTTGTCCCGTTCTTTTTTTCTCTGAACAGGCTGAAATCATTGGTCACCACAGCATCATGAAACGAGTCTTTGACCCATGAAGAATTGTTCGGCAGACCGAAGAGCCGCTGATTGTTCGTCTCATTCTCGGTAAAGAGCACCTGTTCGGCTTTTTCTGCATAAAGGAACCAGGTGCCCGACTGCTCATGAGAGGCCTCGATCACTACCCCGTCGTTCGTATCGTCTGCGAGCCTGATATCCGGTTTCTCAGCGGTCTTGCCGCAGTCCCAGGTATTGCGGAACCAGAGCGTCGGCAGGACGACCAGTTCTGCCTGCGTAGCCGCCCGGTTGAAGAGCGTGATCCTGATGAGTATATCTTCAGGTGCGGCCTTTGCATATTCAATGAAGACGTCGAAGTATTCATTGCTGCCGAAGACCCCGGTGTCCGACAGTTCATATTCAGGCTCCTGCCGGCTCCTCTTTTTATTTTCTGCAAGGAGTTGTTCGTAGGGGAACCGGGACTGAGGGTATTTGTAGAGATATTTCATGTAGGAATGGGTCGGCGTATTGTCGAGGTAGTAATAGAGCTCCTTTACATCCTCGCCGTGGTTGCCCTCGGTGCTGCTTACGCCAAAGAGCCGTTCTTTCAGGATCGGGTCCCTGCCGTTCCAGAGGGCAGGGGCAAAACAGAGGTTCTGCCTGATGTCTGATATGCCGCCGAGGCCGTCCTCTCCCCAGCGGTAGACCCGGGAGCGGGCATGATCGTGAGGGAAGTAGTTCCAGGGGGCGCCGTCCTTGCTGTAATCTTCGCGGACAGTTCCCCACTGCCGTTCGCTGAGATAGGGGCCCCAGTTCTTCCAGAAAAGGCGGTGCGCATTGTTGTCAGCCAGTCTGGCCTGCTCAGCCAGCGCCTGCTTATCTTCTGCCATGTTTTGTCGGGTTATTCTTCTTTTTTTTGTTCCGGTACATCTCCCGGTCAGCCTTGTTCAGGACCTCTGTCAGGTTGTCTCCTTCTTTCCATACGGCACATCCGATGCTCAAGGAGAGCGTGTAGTCAAAGGTGGAATAGGCTGCATTCCACTCCCGGAGGTTTTCCTCGATCCGCGCAAAGAGAGGCAGATTCGCCTCACAGTCCGGCATCGGGGTGACGATGACGAACTCATCCCCGCCGTATCTGCAGAGGAAATCGGATTTTCTTACCGAAAGTTTCAGCAGCTGTGCGCACTCCCGCAGAACACCGTCACCATGCAGATGCCCGTAGGTATCGTTTATGTTCTTGAAATTGTTGATATCGATGAGGATCATTGAGAGTGTTTCATGCTGCCGCCGTGCCTTCTGTATGTCCCGCACGATCGTTTCGTTGAAAAAATTCCGGTTGTATAACCCTGTCAGCAGGTCCCGTGTGGCAAGATTTCGCAGCCGCTCCTGAGAGGCCTTGAGGTTTTTGACCAAAAGACCGAGATGGTCATATATCTCTGAAATAAGTGCCCGGTACACGAGGTCCTCGGTCTTTCCCCGCCGGCCCTTGCCCGGGCCCGATTCATCTGCAAGTTCTTTCTTTACGGTATCGATCATCTGGTCCCAGGACTCTGCGGTCTCATGCTTCGAAAGGTCGATCAACATACGTATGTCCGTGGAGAGCTGTTTCAGGGTCTCATGAAGCTGTTTGTGGTCAGTCATGTCATTTCCCTTTCTCTTGCTTTTCATTCATTGTACCATGTGGCATTGTCCCTGATGGTAATCGCGCAGGATGGTTCTGCCCCCTGAGCATCCTTTCGCAATCAGCTCACCGGGAATGCAGGACACCCGCAGCTCACCTGACATCTTTATAATAATTTATGAGACGATGGGGGGAGACATTCAGGAACCGGTAAGCGAGGGCTATTGTCCAGTCGCGCAGTGTTGTATATACCGGCCCTTCCTTGAGCCATCTGCGGGGTGATGTCAGGACCGGCTGCCGCAGAAAAATGACCCTGCCGGTCTTCTTGAGTCTCCGCGAGATCTCTATGTCCTCCATGAGCGGCAGATCGGCAAATCCCCCGAGCTCCCGAAAAAGACTGGCTCTGACGAAGAGGCCCTGATCGCCATAGGGAATTGAGGTGAAACGGGACCGGAGGTTGGCGACGGCCCCGATAAGTCTGAAATGCCGGCCCGGGTGGTCTATCCGAAGATCAAAGGCCCCGGCAGCGACTCTCCTGTCACTGAGAGCCTCCCTGATCAGGTCAAAACCCCGGGGAGGCAGCAGGCAATCAGCATGGAGGAAAAGAAGGAGGTCTCCCCCTGCCTTGCCAGCGCCATGGTTCATTTGGTGCCCTCTGCCCTTTCGTGTGACGAAGACCTTTTCCGTGAATTCATGCGCCAGGGCAACTGTAGCATCAGTGCTTCCCCCGTCAACGACAATCAGTTCTTCGTTCGCAGAGATCTTCAAGGCAGTGAGGGTCTTCCTGAGGCTCTTCTCCTCATTGAGGACAGGCATGACAACGGATATAGTGACATGCGTAAGACTCTGTTTGTCTTCTCCTTCGGCGCTCATAGGTCTATCTTTAAAATATCATACTATGCGGCGCACGGTATGATAAAACAGCCCCTATACTGCCGGAGACCTGAGATATTTTCATTAAGCCCCAAACAGGATATAATAAAAAAAAGGTTTCAGGGAGGTATCACATGAAGCTGAGGACAGCAGTTTTCGGATCATTATTACTGTCTGGTATGGCCGGCATTATGCTCCTTCTGCATGCTGCGAACGGACTGGCCGGTGCAGCCCCGGCAGCAGCAGTGGCGGCGATCAGAGTTTATTCAGCAGAAAAGGGCGGCTACATCATGAGTGAGCCCGTTGTCAGGACGGACCAGGAATGGAAAAAGCTGCTGACACCAGAACAATATAAGATCCTTCGGAAAAAGGGAACAGAAAGGGCTTATAGCGGAATATACGATAAGCATCACGAGCAGGGGGTCTACCGCTGTGCCGGGTGCGGGCTCGATCTGTTCAGGTCCGAAGACAAGTATGATTCCGGGACCGGATGGCCGAGCTTTACGGCGCCCATTTCCGCAGAAAATATCATTACCAGGCCTGACAACAGCCTCTTTACGAAGCGGACCGAGGTACTCTGCCGCAGGTGCAGCGGACATCTCGGCCATGTATTTGACGACGGCCCGAAACCGAGGGGGCTCCGCTACTGTATGAATTCGGCCGCCCTTCAGTTTTCGGCCATCAGGAAATAACGAGACACGGAGGTAAGAGGATGAGAACGTCATTGTTCATTATAGCCGGACTGTCGGCAGTCCTTCTTGCGGGCAGTCCGGACATGGCTGCTGCCGAACTCAGAAAGGCCATCTTTGCCGGGGGCTGTTTCTGGTGCATGGAGCAGCCCTTTGATCAGCTTCCGGGTGTGGTATCGGTCAGACCGGGCTATACCGGTGGACAGAAAAAGAATCCCACCTACAAGGAGGTCTCGGCAGGGGGGACCGGACATGCTGAGGCTGTCGAGATAGTCTACGACCCGGCGAAAATAGCCTATGAAAAGCTCCTTGAGGTCTTCTGGCATAATATCGACCCGACGGTACGGGACCGGCAGTTCTGCGATGTGGGAAATCAGTACCGCAGTGAGATCTTCTATCAGGGGGAGGACCAGAGGGTCAGTGCCCTTCGGTCAAAGGCTGCGCTCGAAAAGAACAGGCCCTTCAAAGACCCCGTTGTGACCGGGATAACCCAGGCGGGAGTTTTTTATCCGGCAGAGGAGTATCATCAGCAGTACTACAAGAAGAACCCGATCCGATATAAATATTACCGTACCTCATGCGGCCGGGACAGAAGGCTCAAGGAACTCTGGGGCAGCCTCGCCGGCCATTGACCGCAAACCAGTGGACAAGGAGCTTTGTATGAAGGCGCTTCTTCTTGACGGTTCGCATGCAGGGGATAAGGCCCTCCTGTCCGCCCGGACGATCCTGTCGGATGAGTTGCCTGCAAAGGGCTGGACCGTGGAGGGTGTGACACTCCGTGATACGAAAATCGCTCAGTGCATCGGCTGTTTCGGCTGCTGGGTCAAGACCCCCGGGAGGTGTTTCATGAATGACGCCGGAAATGATATTGCCCGGTCAATGGTCCGGAGCGATCTCCTGCTTCTTTTGACCCCGGTGACCTTCGGCGGTTATTCCTCAGAGCTCAAAAAGGCGCTTGACCGTGTCATCTGCATTGTCCTGCCCTTCTTTGCACGGATCAGCGGGGAGGTGCACCACAAGCCCCGGTATCAACGCTATCCGGCACTGGTTGCGATAGGCAGCCTCCCTGCCGTGGATGAGGAAAGTGAGGGTATCTTCCGGTCTCTTGTCAGCAGAAATGCGCTGAATTTTTTCAGTCCGTTACATGAGGTGAAGATGGTCTATGACTGGCAGATCCCTGATGATATTCTGATGACTCTGAAGCCGGTTGTTGAGATGAGGAGGTCCGGGAATGTCGCGGGATAACAGGGTCCTCCTTCTCATCGGCAGTCCCAAAAAAGCAGGGAGCACCTCAGAGTCATTGGGAGACTATCTTCTGGGGTCGCTCGGAAATAAAGGGTTCGAGACCGAAAAGATCCAGGTGGTCCAGGCACTCAGGACTCCCGAGGGGATATCCGAGCTGCTATGGGCGACGGATACTGCCGATATCCTGCTTCTCGTTTTTCCGCTGTATGTTGATTCCCTTCACTCCGGGGTCATCAGGGCACTGGAGCTGATCGCCTGCCACCGCGCAGAACTTAAACAGCGGCGCCGGCAAAAACTGGTCGCCATCTCAAACTCAGGCTTCCCGGAGGCCCATCACAGCGAGGTGGCCCTTGCGATATGCCGCAGGTTTGCCGGTCAGGCAGGTTTCGATTGGGCAGGAGGCCTAGCCCTGGGAGGGGGAGAGGCCATTGCGGGAATCCCGCTTGACAAGGCAGGGGGAAGGGCCAGATTTGCCCGGCAGGCGCTCGATATGGTCGCCGATGCCCTTGAAAAGGGAATGCCTGTCCCTCAGGAAGCGGTCGAGCTCATGGGCCGTCCCTTCATCCCCAAATGGATGTACATCTGGTTCGGGAGCATGGGCTGGAAGCGTCTGGCGAAAAAGAACGGTGTCCTTCACGACCTGCAGTGCCGGCCGTTTGAGTGATGGATTAGCCGCGGGAAAGACTGTCTGATTCACCGACCTATCGAGATTTCAAGGGAATGGAACAACTGAGGATTTATGGGAGAAATGCGCAAGTTACTCCTTGCATCAGACTAAGTCAAAGAGTTTACATGAAATCATATCTGAGCGACATAGCAATCATCATTACATATGTAAATATGATGGCGCATATTCGCTCATCTGTAAGCGCCCTCAAATCTCCAGTTTCAAGCATTTGTGTCTTAGGAAACATGTCAAACAGTTTATATCTTGTTGCGATTGCAAAAATAAACCAACTGCTGACAAGTATTTTCATCAGCAAACGATCGATTTTCGAATACTGAACTGCCCCTGTCCCAATAATCTTGTTAGCAGCCCATCCAAAAGCAATGGGGATCTTGTACATCAAGACAAATATAGCAGTTGTTATCACTATTATGACCAGTATATTTCGTACCCGATCAAGTTCTTCTTCGGAACAGTTCGCGGCGTCCAACCCAAAGTATAAGTTCATCAAAAAAAAACATTGTAACTGCCAAATTGGCTGTCAGAGTATTTATAATTATGTTTGAGCCAGCGTGTATTAATACAAGCCATTGAGAAAGGACCCAAACAAATAGAAAGATCCGTGACCACATGCTTCCCCTCTTGCCAATGTCACTTAATAGTTTATATATGCCCCAGGGCGGGCAGATGAATAGCTGAAGACATCTTCGCTCGAAAAGCATTTTTTCATCGGCAAGAGCATCAAGGCTTATCTCGTAATTTTTCATACTATGTTGGCTCGCGTCAGTTATAATTACTGGCTGCTTTCCCCATTTCGGAATCATAGCATATTCTCAAAACCGAATAAAGGAATAATCTGTTCAATGCCGCCAGAATCCGATGGTACTCGCCGGTGAGGTGAACCGTTGAATTACAGGAAGTACCGGGCGCAAGATGCGGGAAGAAACCGGTTTTCCCCTGTTGGGGTGGCAGGAATAAAAAGGATTATCCGACAGGGTGATTAATCCCGAAGGCCTTCGGGACTCTGCCGGCTTGAAATGAGAAATTCAATATAGGATCTGCTTTTCTTTGCTTTAATAGTCTTCTCCCGAACCATTGCTTCTGAGCGCATATCAAATTGCTCAGAGTATACAGGTACCCAAGGACCCTTATGCCGCTTAGTATGTTGAGAACCGTGATAGTCGGGGTCGTTGTGCTGACTGATTCTGCGGGAAAGATCATCGGTATGGCCGACGTAGTAGCCGCCGGTCGATTCACTGCGAAGTATATAAACAAAGAAAGGCATTGAAAGGAAAATGGCTCCCGGGGAGGGATTTCCGCACTAATGCGGAACAGGGTGATTAATCCCGAAGGCCTTCGGGACTCTGCCGGCTGCCAGTTCACAATAAACTACTCAAGATATTGAAAGGAAAATGGCTCCCGGGGAGGGATTCGAACCCCCGACAGGGTGATTAACAGTCACCTGCTCTGCCGGCTGAGCTACCCGGGAACATAAACAAACGCTTTGCAACCTGAAAAACACCCGTCAAACCGGTGATTAATCCCGAAAGCCTTCGGGACTCTGCCGGCTGAGCTACC
>SCQH01000050.1 GCA_004321925.1 Nitrospirota bacterium
TGAGCGAACGCGCCTATGTCGGCAGCCTGAAACCGGCAAAAAGGGTCCAGTCTGCCGACGGCACGGAAAAGTATCTTTTTGAGCTGCATGACGGCGAGACCATCGAGAGCGTCCTGATCCCCGGCGAGGACAGGCTGACCCTATGCATCTCGTCCCAGGTCGGCTGTGCCATGGGCTGCACCTTCTGCCTGACCGGCAGCCTCGGCCTTGTAAGGAACCTCGAGGTCTATGAGATCATCGACCAGGTGCTTGCGGTCAACAGGATGATCGGCCCTTCACGAAAGGTCACCAATATCGTCCTGATGGGTATGGGTGAGCCGCTTGCGAACCTGGACAATGTGGCCGAGGCCCTCTGGCGGTTCACGACGCTGCTGGGCATATCCAAAAGGCGGATAACCCTCTCAACGTCAGGGCTTGTCCCGAAGATCGGCCTGCTCCCGGTAAAGGCACCCGAGGTGAATCTCGCCGTTTCTCTGAATGCGGCGACGGACAGCGTAAGAGATTCGATCATGCCGGTCAATAAGAAATACCCTATCAGGACCCTGCTTGAGGCCTGCAGGCGCTTTCCCCTCAGTCCCGGCCGGCGCATCACTTTTGAATACGTCCTGATCGGCGGTCTGAACGACTCGCCTGAGGATGCACGCAGGCTGGCCGGACTGATGAAAGGCCTGAGGGGCAAGATCAATCTGATCCCCCTGAATCCGCATCCGGCCACGGGAATGAAGCGGCCAACTGAGGAGACGGTCCTTGCCTTTGAGAATATCCTCGTCAGGCAGGGTCTGACGGTCATGATCAGGGACAGCAAGGGGCAGGATATCCTTGCCGCCTGCGGACAGCTCAAGGCCTCGCACTGACCCTTCATCACTTTCCCGCTTGCATGCCGGTTCCCGTTGTGTATAGAATATGAGCTGAAAAGGAGTTGAGCCAATTGCAGAGAGTCAGGACAGTTTCCCTTTTATTATCCATGGTTTTTGCTCTTTCCTGCGCGACCATGCAGACCGGGCAGAACGCACAGCAGGCAACCGCGCATTACCGCCTCGGGGTTTCCCACCTGAGCGAGAAGAAGATCCAGCAGGCCTTTGTAGAGTTCCATAAGGCGCTCGAGCTCAACCCCAACGATAAGGAAGTCCTTAACGCCATCGGCATAACCTACCTGCTCCATCTCGACGACATTCCGAAGGCGATCGAGTTTTTCGAAAGGGCGGTCAAGGCCGCGCCTGACTATTCCGAGGCATACAATAATCTCGGCTATTCCTATGACAAGGCCGGCAGTTACGAGAAAGCGGTGACCTTCTATAAAAAGGCGATCTCGAACCCCCTTTATGAGACCGCCGATAAGGCCTATTATAACCTCGGCAATGCCTATTACCGCCTCGGGAAACATGACGCCGCACTCACCGCCTTCAAGGAGGTGCTCAAAAGGGAGCCGAAGTTCGGCCTGCCATACATGAGGATGGCCCTCTGTTACAATGCGCTCGGGAGGTATGCCGATGCGGCCACGGCGATGGATGAGGCTATCAAGCTCGATCCTGTTTATAACGGCAGCAGGGAGAAGGCGCTCGAGGACCTCAGCCTGAAAAAGATCCGGGCGGCCGGGCCTGAAGAGGCGGATATCAGGAACTTCATCGAGATCCTGAAATATTGATCTCTGCTCTTGCAATCCAGTGCGATCAGAGATATTATGGTACTACAGTACATCTTTAAAGGAGGAGACATGAGAAGGACTGCATTGTTCGTGTTATCGATACTTGTTGTTGCAGCATTTCCGTTCGTTTCATCGGCAGAGATACGGGAGGGCAGCTTTGAGTTAAGCCCTTTTATCGGGTATTCGATGCCCGGTCATAGTAATGATGACAACGGCGCTGCCGGGCTGAGGGTCGGCTATAATATTACGAAGAACTGGGGGGTTGAGGGTGCCTATGAATATATAGATTCCACCGCAGAACTTTTTCATACTGACGTGGTCTATCATTTCACCCCTGAGAAGAAATTCAACCCCTTCTTTTTTGGCGGTATCGGAGCAGCCCATGTCAGGAAAGATTCAAATACCGAACTTACCGGTAATATCGGACTCGGGGTCAAGTATTCCTTCACCGATACCGTTGCCTTCAGGGCAGACATCAGGGAGGTGTTCGGTGATTTCAAAACGTTAATGACGACTGCAGGAGTTACCTTCAGCTTCGGCGGCAAGACTCCCAAGCCGGCCCCTGAGGTCAGCCAGGCAAAGCCTGAACCGAAGCCTGAACCGAGGCCGGAACCAAAACCTGAACCGAAGCCCGAGCCAAAGCCGGAACCAAAACCGGTTCAGGTAGCGCCTGTTGCTGAACCGGTCAGGATCATACTTGAAGACGTTCATTTTGATTTCGACAAGGCAACACTGACCACGGTTGCTCTTGATATATTAAAGAAGAATGTCAGGACCATGAAGGACAACCCCGGGGTCAAGGTTCAGATCGAGGGTCATACCTGTGCCCATGGCACCGAGGCCCATAATATGGCCCTGAGCGAGAGAAGGGCACAGGCTGTCAGGGAATATCTTGTCAAGGAAGGTATTGCAGCTAACAGGCTCTCGACCATCGCCTATGGTGAGACGAGGCTTGCAGTTCCCGAGATACCGACCGCAAAGAACAAGGAATCAAAAGAGGCAAAGACGAACAGAAGAGTTCATTTCGAGATCATCATTAAGTAATCTTGAGGGGAAGACCTGCCGGCTGATGCAGGCAGGTCTTCCCCTCTTTATTTTTTATGAAGAATAAAGTTCTGCTGATCATTATTTCCCTTTCACTTCTCTTTTCCTGTGCACCCAGAGAGGAACGTAAGCCCGAACCCCCTATCATGCACGTGCCGCCGGAGAAGCCGGTGACTGTTGTCCCGGAAATAAAGCCTCCGGTGGTGCCTCTTCCCCGCTATCAGGAGCGGATCAGGTGTGAGGATGATACCTTCAGGACATATAACCTCTGCGGCCTGGATATACTTCCCTTCTTAAGGCCGCTCTTCTTTGACATGGACCATGACGGCATCGATGAGATGATTGTCGGGTCCAGGGATGGCGCACTGAGGCTCTACCGCAATACCGGCAGCCGGGGAAAGCCCCGCTGGAGCCTTGAGGCGCATTATTTTGACGGCATCGGGGCCGGGGCCTTTTCTGCGCCTGCAATCGGCGACCTGGACAGCGATGCTGTCCCCGAGGTGATGGTCGGAGCAGGAGGCTTTTCGGCCGACTCAGGCAGGGTTGCCCTATACAGGAACATGGGGACACTCAGGGAACCGTTGTGGCGCGTGGAAGAAGGGGTCAGCATCCATGCCGGAAAAGACGCTACCCCCGTGCTCTTTGATGTCGATGATGATGGGAGGCTTGATCTGATCGTTGGTAATGCAGACGGAAAGCTTACCCTTTTTCGTAACCGGTCAGCCGGGCGGACGACAGCCTTCGAAAAGGATGCCGGCTTTTTTGAAGGGATACGGCTGGGCATGTATGTTGTACCTGCGGTTGCCTCTTTCGGCAGCAGGATCGTCATTATCACCGGTGACAGCATGGGGAAACTCACTCTTCTTGAAGGGCCCCGAAGGGGTGGGGCGAACTGGTCCCGCTCACCATTAAAGATAACGATGGAGAACTTTGCAGCCCCGACGTTCATCGAGTCCGGCGATCCGGAGAAGAAAGACCTGGTGGTCTCTGACGGCAACGGGCGGCTCTATTACTACAGCAACAGAAAGAGTTACCGTCAGTGGGAAGAACAGCCGGATTATTTCAGCGGCAGGGTCCTGGCAGGGCCTGCATGTACCCCCTCCCTCTCCGTGAAGGAAGGTGCGCGGCTGCTCGTGACCGGCAATATCAATGGCAGTATCAGGCTCTTTGAGCATGATCCGGGTTCAGAACTGGCTCCCTGGAAAGAGAGAAAAGATTTTTTTAAGGGTATCAAGCTCAGCGGATTTTCGAAAGGGGTCATGACGCAATGGGAGGGCAGTGAGTTGCTCGTGACCGGCCAGCAGGACGGCCTTCTGAGGGCCTTTATAAACATCGCTGACCATGAACATCCGGTCTGGAACGAGATGAAGGGTTTCTTTGCAGGCATCGGTAAGATCATGCATGCCTCTCCGGCTGTTTTTGATATTGACGGGGACGGCAGATGGGAACTGGTTGTCGGCGATGTTGAAGGACATATCCGCGGCTTCAGCTATGACGTCAGCAGCGGGGGCGCACTGCCTCAGTGGAAAGAGATGGCCGGGACCTTCGGCAAGGTCAGGGTCGGCAGGTTTGCCTCGCCGTCCCTCTTCCGCGAGGGCATGAAGCTCTATCTCCTGGCGGGTCAGCAGGACGGCACGATAGCCGTATTTTCTGCCGGGCTTGCCGAGGGGAAGGCCGTTGTCTTTGAAAAGGCTGATCTTCTTCAGGGCATCAGGGTCGATACCCATAGTTCACCGTCCGCTCTTTTCAGGGACGGGATCATCGAGTTGTCTGTCGGTGACTACAGCGGCAGCCTGAGGCACTTTGCCTGCAGGAGGGTCGACGTGGAGATACAGGGCAATTAACCCATTTTTTATGGGAGAAGAAAGGCAGGACAATGGCATGCCGCTCATTCTCGGTCTGTCGACCTCCGAGGCTTTTGCCTCATTATTTTCGAGAAATATGTTGTCTGAATATCGGCAAAAAAATCCGCTTGCATGCCATTGCCCTGCCTTTCTATAAATTCAACGGTCTTTTGATTCATAATAAAAGAAAGGATTTGCGATAGCCAGGGACATTATTTGGTATGGTATAATTAAGTAAATTCGAAACAATATAATATGTCAGAAGATACGAAGAAAAAAGAGACGAAGATCGAGCTGCCGGTTACCGGCATGACCTGTGCCGCCTGTGCCGCCCACGTTGAAAAAGGCCTTGCAGGGGTGGAGGGTGTGGATACGGCCTCGGTCAATTTTGCTGCTGAAAAGGCCATTGTCACCTATGACGGGTCAACGGTCTCGGTCAGCGACCTTATTGCGGCGATAAAGGACCAGGGTTATGGGGTTGCGGTCTCGAATATCGATCTCCCGATAAAGGGCATGTCCTGTGCCGCCTGCGTTGCGAGTGTCGAAAATACCCTTAAATCCCTCGACGGTGTCCTCTCGGCCTCGGTCAATTTTGCGACCGAAAAAGCGTCTCTCGAATATCTGCCCGGCCAGGTCAGCATCCGCGATTTCAAAAAGGCGATAAAGGAAGCGGGCTACGAGGTTGTCGAGGCAGAGAAGGGCGAAGACATCGTCCTGAAGGAGCAGCAGGAGCGTGAGGCTGCCTACCGGCAGCTCAGGACAAAGGTCATCATCGGCGCGCTGCTTGCAGCCCCCCTGATGCTGCTTATGCAGTGGCACCACCTGGGGCTTTCGCATATCATTGATCTCCCGATGCAGGCGAACCATATTATCCAGATGCTGCTGGCTATCCCGGTGCAGTTCTGGATAGGCCGGCAGTTCTATAGCGGCGCCATTGCAGCGGCACGCCACCGGACTACCAATATGAATACGCTGATCGCTGTCGGCACGTCCGCCGCTTTCGGTTACAGCATCGTAGCGACCTTTTTTCCGGAGGTCTTTGCGGTCAAGGGATACTCGGCCGAGGTCTATTTTGATACCTCCGCCACCATCATTGTCCTGATACTTCTGGGGAGACTTTTCGAGGCGCGCGCCAAGGGACAGACCTCCGAGGCGATCAAAAAACTGATCGGTCTTCAGCCAAAGACAGCCCGTGTGGTCAAGGGAACTGACGAGACCGATGTCCCGATCGAGGATGTCGAGATCGGCGATATCATTGTGGTGAGGCCCGGCGAAAAGGTGCCTGTTGACGGGGTGATAAAGGAGGGCCATTCCTCTGTCGATGAGTCGATGGTGACCGGCGAATCCATTCCGGTCGAAAAGAACCCGGGTGACCAGGTCATCGGCGCCACGATCAACAAGACCGGGTCCTTCAGGTTCGAGGCGCTCAGGGTCGGCAGGGAGACGATGCTTGCCCATATCATTGCGATGGTCCAGACCGCCCAGGGCTCAAAGCCGCCGATAGCCCGTCTCGCAGACCTTATCGCCTCGTATTTTGTCCCTGCCGTGATGGGGACCGCGACGCTGACCTTTATCGTCTGGTATCTCTTCGGCCCTGAGCCGTCCTTCACCTATGCCATCCTTAATTTCATTGCGGTCCTGATCATTGCCTGCCCCTGTTCCCTCGGTCTGGCGACCCCGACGTCGATCATGGTCGGCACGGGCAAGGGGGCCGAAAACGGGATACTCATCCGCAGCGGAGAGGCCCTTGAGATAGCCCATAAGGTCACGACCGTGGTCTTCGACAAGACCGGCACCCTGACCAAGGGCAGGCCTGAGGTGACCGACATCCTGGCGCGCGGCATGACAGAAGAGGAGCTCATGTATTACGCAGCCTCTGCAGAGAAGGGGTCAGAGCATCCGCTTGGTGAGGCGATCGTGAAGCGGGCGGGCGAAAAAGGGATCAGGCTTGAGGATTCTGAAAAATTCGATTCGATCCCGGGACATGGCATCAGGTCGTCGATCAAAGGGAGAACTGTTCTGCTTGGGAATGAAAAATTGATGCTGGACGAAAAGATCAATATCGATGAACTGAAATTTGATGCCGCCAGACTCTCGGGCCTTGGCAGGACCCCGATGTTTATTGCTGTGGATGGCATATCCGCGGGGATCATCTCGGTTGCCGACACGCTCAAGGAAAACTCGGCCGCTGTTGTGGCATCGCTGCATAAGCTCGGGATCCAGGTGGTGATGCTCACCGGGGACAATAAAAGGACCGGAGAGGCCATAGCGCAGCAGGCCGGGATAGACAGGGTCTTTGCTGAGGTCCTTCCCGGCCAGAAGGCCGAGAAGGTCAAAGCCCTGCAGGCAGAGGGAAGGGTGGTCGCCATGGTCGGAGACGGCATCAATGACGCCCCGGCCCTGGCCCAGGCAGACGTGGGCATTGCCATCGGCACCGGCACGGATGTTGCGATGGAGGCATCGGACATCACGCTGATCGGAGGGGATATCAGGGGGGTTGTCTCTGCTATCGCGCTTTCGAAGGCAACCATGCGCAACATCAAGCAGAACCTCTTCTGGGCCTTCGCCTATAATGTGATCCTTATCCCGGTTGCAGCAGGCGTTCTCTTCCCCTCCTTCGGCATTCTCCTCAACCCCATGCTCGCAGCAGGCGCCATGGGCTTTTCCTCGGTCACTGTCGTCACCAACGCCCTGAGATTAAAAAGATTCAAACCCGCTGCCTGAAGGTTTTAATCTTTCCTCTTGCCAATGTGGCTACTTATATAGTATATTGTGACTATAGTATGCAGAGGGGAGGTTTAGATGATTTCCGTGGGAATAAAAGAATTGAAGACAAAACTCAGCAGTTATGTTGACAGAGTTCAACAGGGCGAAGAAGTTGTCATAACAGAGCACGGCAGGGAGGTCGCCCTGGTCATCCCGATCTCAGGGGAGAGAAAGGCGCTGAAGTCGCTCATTGACTCACGAAAGGCCACGTGGTCAGGAGGAAAGCCTGAAGGGCTCGGGAATATTAAAATTAAAGGTAAGCCTCTTTCCAGAACTGTTCTTGAAGAACGGCGTTGATCATCTATCTTGATACCAGCAGTCTTGTGAAGTTATATGTTCAGGAAGCCCATACTGCGCTTGTTAAGAAATGGGTTAAGGAAGCTGAAATAGTTGCCACCTGCCGCATAGCCTATCCTGAAACAATGTCGGCAATAAGCAGGCGCTTCAGACAGGGTGATCTAAGTGAAAAACAGTATGATACCCTGACCGCCAAGTTTTCCGATGAATGGGAACGGTTTGCGGCAATAGACTTTAATGAACTGGAGGCCGGACGTCTGGTGAACCAATATGGTCTGCGAGGTTTCGATGCTGTTCATCTATCTGCTGCAACGCTGCTGAAGGCGGGCCAGAACAATATTTCGCTCTCATTTTCATCCTTTGATGAGAAGCTCAATAATGCCGCATCCGCGGAAGGTTTTACGATCCTTGCTGTGAAATGATCCTGCCTATCGAAATGCGAGACTACAGATCTAATGACGAATTCTTCCAGGCCCTGCGGGAACTGATGCAGAGGATCGAGGAACAGGGCAATATCCAGGCTGCCCGGGAACTCAGGGACGGGTTTTCATGCCTCAACGGGCTGACCGACGGCTGGGCACTGCTCATGGAGTCTATTGATAGGGTGATATCCGGCACTCATGGCAGGATCGAAGCAGGCGACATGGCCGAGCTTAAAGATATGCTTATGGGCGTTAAGAAGATTGTCTGCAGAAAATAAACGAGAGATTGCGGAGGCCCGATGACCGATCTGATGCCGGCTGTCTTCCTCGGCCACGGCAACCCGATGAACGCGATATTGAACAATGTCTACAGCGATGCCTGGGCTGCGATCGGGAAAGAGTTGCCCTGTCCAAAGGCCGTGCTTTCGGTGTCTGCTCATTGGTATATACCCGGCTCTGCTGTGACGGCCAATCCTGCGCCGCCCACCATCCATGATTTTGGCGGCTTCCCTAAAGAGCTCTATGAGGTGCAGTATCCTGCTCCCGGCAGTCCCGAACTTGCCCGGCGCGTCAAAGATCTCCTTTCTCCCGTCCCTGTGGAGCTTGACGAGAGCTGGGGGCTTGATCATGGAACCTGGTCAGTGCTGACCCACGTCTTTCCGAAGGCGGATATCCCTGTTGTCCAAATCAGCATTGACGAAAGACAGCCCCCTGCATTCCACTATGAAATGGGGAAACGGCTTGCTGCCCTGCGGGAAGAAGGAGTGTTGGTTATCGGCAGCGGCAATGTCGTCCACAATCTGCATGCCTATGCCTGGGGAGAACGTGGAGTTCAGGTCTTCGACTGGGCAGTGCGTTTCGAAAAAGAGGTGCGTGAGCTCATGCTCAAAGGCGACGATGCCAGGGTTGTCGCGTATGAGAAACTCGGCCAGGACGCCATGCTCTCTGTCCCGACCCCGGACCACTATCTTCCGTTGCTCTATATACTCGGCCTCCGCAGAACAGACGACCCGATCAGTTTCCCGGTCCAGGGAGTCGACGGCGGCTCTGTCTCGATGCTCGGCGTCCGGATAGGCTGAAGAGCTTTCCGAAATATCCTCTCGGTCTTCTTTATTGCCCCACTTCCGGCCGATGTCTGCCCGGCTTACTTCATCAGGTGTTATAATTCACAAGGTACTATCTCATGGAGACCATCGAAAAGCTTAAGGTCCTGTCTGCTGATTCTCAGTATGACCTTGCCTGCGCCTGCGGGAGCAGCAAGGACGAACATAGAAGACGGGGCCTCGACGGCAAATGGCTCTACCCGGTTACGCTTCCCCAGGGCGGATATTCGATACTTCTAAAGACCCTGCTTTCGAACGCCTGCGCCAATGACTGCGGGTATTGCCCCCTCCGCTCCGATTCGAACGCGCAGCGCTGCACGCTTTCTCCTGATGAGGTCGCCCGGATCTTCATGGAATATGTGAGAAGGAGAAAGGTCTTCGGCCTCTTTCTGAGCTCTGCGGTCATCGGGAACCCTGACCATACCATGGACAGGATCAACGCGGTTGCCCGCATTCTCAGAGGGAAACATGAATACCGGGGATACATCCATCTGAAGATCATCCCCGGCGCCTCGGATGCCGCGGTCGAGGAGGCCGTCTCCCTTTCGACCGCCGTATCGCTGAACATCGAGACGCCGGGGAAGAAGCATTATGACCTGCTCTCCTGCAGGAAAGATTATGACCGCGACATCATCAGGCCGATAAAGCTGATGGGGAAGCTGACTGAAAAGGGGTCGAAGTTCTCGAAGGTAAAATGCACCACGCAGTTCATCGTCGGGGCCTCTGAGGAGACCGACTCCGAGATCATCAGATACATGGGCGGCCTCTACGACCGCCTCCATTTTAACCGGGTCTATTTCTCTGCCTACCAAAAGGGCCTCGGCAGGCCTGACATACCGGGAGAACAAAAGCAGCTATCTGATCCCGGGGCATTGTTCAATCGGGAGCATCGCCTCTATCAGGTTGATTTTCTCCTGCGCAAGTATGGCTTTAAGCAGGGGGAGATACCTCTGGACAGCGGCGGCAACCTGAGTCTCGACAGAGATCCCAAGCAGGCCTGGGCCGACAGCCATCCTGAATTTTATCCGGTGCGGGTCAACACCGCTGACAAAGAGGCGCTCCTCCGGGTCCCCGGTCTCGGACCGGAGACCGTCAAACGGATCCTCAGCCAGAGAAGGGAAAGCAGGATCAGGGGGATCGAAGACTTGCGGCTCCGCGGAAAAAGGGCCGTCCAGGCCAATCACTATCTGGTCTGCGAGTAAGGAGGCCATTATTTATCCTCTGTCCTTTTCTCCCCCTTGATATATAAGGATTTTATCCTTTTCAGAATTCCACCAATATGCTATAGTTAGCAGATGGGATCTTTTTGCGAAACTTCGTGTTATCTATGATAATTATCGATCGGATGTGGGGAGGGTTATGAAGAGGTTCAATGCATTGACAGGTCTGAGATCACTCTGGCTAGTATCTGCCTTTATCCTGTTTTCCTTTCTCACAACCGGTAGTGCTTTGGCATCAGTGAGTCCCGTCTTTATACCTGCTCCTTCCCGCGCCGACATGGTCCACGATATGCAGCGAAACATGCTCTATATCACCAACGCCGACCAGGTGCTCCGCTATGATCTGACCAACCAGGCCTTCTCAGAGCCCTGGACTCTCGGCGGAAATTTAAAGGGTATCGACATCTCCCCTGACGGCAGTACTCTCGCCGTGGCCGATCTGTCTATGACGGATACTCAAGTTTGGATCCACCTCATAGACCTCGGGACGGGCACGTCACAGAAACTGTATATGGACAAGGCTTTTGGCGAAAGTGGGACATATGCAATTGCATTTGGCAGTGACGGCAGGGTCTATTCAAGTTCTGAATTCGCCGGCTCAGGATGGGTGCCGTTCAGACAGATCGACCTTTTATCAAAAACAAGCGTCAATTTGCTGGACATTAGACACGGGTCCATGATTTCAGCAAGTGCAGATGGTAATATGATAAGTTTTGCTGAGGCGGATACATCGGATGGAAGCTTTGGCACATATAACGTCGCGAACGGGACATTAGTTCATCGGACGGGGTATGATCTGGGCACTTCGTGGCCAAACTTTGAAATTGCTGCGAACAGTGACGGGACCCAATGTGCAATCCCGACGTACGGAGGGACATTTATTTATGATCAAAGTATGCACAAGATAAAAACCCTGGGTACTTATGCCACCGAATATGCCAGTGGGGTTGTCTTTAACCCATTTGCGAATCTTCTATATCTTTCACTCGCTAACACAAGTATTGTGCGAGCTTATGAGACTGTTACATTCACCCCGGTCGCTGATTATGATTTCGGCGTTATCTTTGAATGGATTGGGGGCTGGAATTTTGCCAATGGGAGAATCCGGATCTCGAAAAACGGGAAAATGCTTTTTGCAGTAGTGAATGGGGGCATTATGTATCGGCTTCTCGACCCTTCGACGAGTAATACTGCGATGAGAATATCCGCATCTCAGAATCCATCGATTCCCGGACAGCAGGTGACCTTTACGGCGACTGTTATTAAGACTGATTCAAGTTTTTCAGGAACGCCCACCGGAACCGTGACATTTTTTGACGGGTCGGTGATACTGGGTACGAGTTCGTTGTCAGGAAATCCGCCGACAGCAATCTTTATGACAGCATCATTGACAGACGGGCCCCATTCAATAACAGCGGCTTACGGAGGAGAAGGTGTTTTCACTTCATCAACCTCCAGAGTTCTGCATCAGGTCGTGAAAACAGACTTTATACATGTACCGGCGGAATACCCGATAATCCAGGAGGCGATCGATGTTGCTGTTGACGGTGATACTATTCTGGTTGCGCCCGGGATATACATAGAAAATCTGAACTACTATGGCAAGGCCATCAATATAATAAGCGAATCAGGACCATCGGTTACTTTCATTGACGGAAACCGTCTGGGGCCTGTTGTAACATTCTCCTCCGGCGAAGGACTGACATCCACTTTGAATGGCTTTACAATTCGAAATGGGTTAGCCTTCTGGGGCGGCGGAGTTACGCTTCAGGGTTCGTCACCAACGATCACGGGAAATATTTTTGACGGTAATGAGCAGTCAGGAGGCGGCTTCGGAGCGGCTATCGGTGGCAACGGGTCATCTGCTTTAATAGAAAATAATTATTTTCGGAATAATACCTGCGATACCCAGTGGACGTCCGGCGTGGTCAGTTTTGTGAATTCATCGTCTCCCCGAATATTTAATAATATATTTTCGAACAATCCCTGTAGGGCTATAAACATGACATTGACTGAAGGAAGCCAGCCTGTGGTTGCAAATAATACAATTGTTGGCAACAGTGTTGGAATTAGGGTTGCCAGGAGTGTTGATATATCTTCGCAGTTGTATTTTAATAACATCATTGCATCAAATGGGGTAGGGCTACTGGTTGACTTTGGATCAGAGAGCTATAATCCCACTTGGGGAAATAACCTGGTGTTTGGTAATGGAATTGATTACAACGGCATCAGTGATCAAACAGGCCTTAACGGCAATATCAGTGCGGATCCATGGTTTGTGGATGCTGCAAACGGCGATTATCATCTGAGTGGGTGTTACGGCGGCTTTGACCCATGTTTGCAGTCACCCGCTATAGATGCAGGTAACAACTTTGCGCCGAATCTGCCTTTAACTGACATTGAAGGGAACAACAGGATCATCGGAATATCTGTTGATATGGGTGCTCACGAATATAGGGATTCAATCCCACCCTCATTCCCCACCAAGATTGGCGTTTTCGATCATGGCACGTGGTACCTGGATTCCAACCAGAGCTGGGCGTGGGAGGGGACTCCATCTGATACCCTCGGGATATTCGGCGTAGGCCTGACCAATGCGGCACCTGTAGTCGGTGACTGGAATGGGGACGGCACGAGCAAGATAGGGGTGTTCACCGACGGTACCTGGTATCTGGATATGAACCGCAACTGGCAGTGGGACGGAGAACCTACGGATAAGATAGGCATATTCGGAGTAGGAATCCCCGGTGCAATACCTGTGGTAGGTGACTGGACCGGAGACGGGATAACGAAGATAGGTGTTTATGTTGATGGCACCTGGTATCTGGACATGAACAACAATGGTCAGTGGGATGGCGAGCCGACAGATAAGATAGGAACATTTGGTGTTGGCCTTACCGGTGCTATTCCCGTGGTAGGTGACTGGATCGGCAATGGAATAACGATAATAGGGCTTTACATGGATGGCATCTGGTACCTTGATCTGAACAATAACTGGCAGTGGGACGGAGAGCCTGCGGATAAGGTGGTCGTATTCGGTGTTGGGCTCGCCGGCGCGGTTCCTGTAGTCGGTGACTGGAATGCTGACGGGATATCGGAGATAGGCATTTATCAGGACGGATTGTGGTATCTCGACAAGGACCGCAGCTGGGCATGGGACGGAGAACCGACCGACCAGTTCGGAGTATTTGGGGTCGGCCTTACCGG
>SCQH01000007.1 GCA_004321925.1 Nitrospirota bacterium
GGCAGGGCGTCAGGCATCATGCCGGACGCCCTTTTGTTCGCCTTTGATGCCATAAAGCCGGATTCGATCGCCGCGGCCGCCGCGCTTGAGATCGAAGAGGTCCCGCTGACCGGCCGCTGCAATTCCTGTGACCGTACGTTCATTTCTGAAGAGGAGTATGTCCTGTCCTGCCCGCACTGCGGCGGGTCCTCGTTCGTCATAACGGCCGGGCGTGAACTTGATATACTCGATATGGAGGTTTCCTGATGGTGATGCTGAAGGTCGTAACAAAGATACTTGAGGCCAACGACAGGATCGCGCTCGAAAACAGGAGGCTGTTCGACAAGGCAGGGGTCTTCGTCATCAACCTCATGAGCGCGCCCGGCGCCGGCAAAACGTCGCTCCTCGAAAAAACGCTCGAACAGAGGACCGGTCTGCGGATCGGGGTCATCGAGGGTGACATTGCCGGGACAGACGACGCCGAAAGGATCGAGAGGCTGGGTGCGCCTGCGGTGCAGATCAATACGGGCGGCGCCTGCCACCTCGATGCGAACATGATCTATGAGGTGCTCGGTGATATGGACCTTGCCGCGCTCGATATACTCTTCATCGAAAATGTCGGCAACCTTGTCTGCCCGGCAGAGTTCAAGGTCGGGGAGGACATCAAGGTGATGCTCCTGAGCATCACCGAGGGCCACGACAAACCCCTCAAATACCCGCTGATGTTCCAGGAGTCAGGGGCCCTTGTCCTGAACAAGACCGACCTTGTGCCGTATACCAATGTGGACATGGCAAAGATACGCAGGGACGCCCTCTCGCTCAATCCCGGGCTGAAGATATTTGAGGTCTCCTGCAGGACCGGGGAAGGGATCGAAGAGTGGGTCTCCTGGCTGAGGGAGGTTTCTAAAAAAGCATGAGAAAAGGAGAAAAGATGCCCGGTATAAAGATAGGGATCATCGGCGGCTCGGGGATGGACGATCCGGACCTGATGAAGAACAAAAAAGAGAAGAAGGTGACGACGCCTTACGGCAGTCCTTCCTCGGCTCTGACAACGGGGAAGATCGGCGGGGTGGAGGTCGCCATCCTTGCCCGGCACGGCAAGAAGCATTCAATCTATCCTACGGGCGTCAATTTCAGGGCCAACATCTATGCCCTGAAGAAGGAAGGCTGCACGCATATCCTGGCGACGACAGCGGTCGGCTCCCTGAGGGAGAAGATACGGCCGGGGGATCTCGTGTTCGTGGACCAGTTCATCGACTTCACAAAACACCGGAACCTGACCTTCCATGACAAGAAGGTCGTGCATACACCCATGGCAGAGCCTTTCTGCGGCGACCTCAGAAAGCTGCTCGCCGCGGCGGCCAGGGAGCTGAAGCTCAGACACCATAACGGCGGCACGGTCATCACGATCGAAGGCCCCCGCTTTTCGACAAAGGCCGAGTCCCATATGTTCCGTATGTGGGGCGCGGACGTGATCAATATGTCGACGGTGCCGGAGGTGATACTCGCCCGCGAGGCCGGGATCTGCTACCAGTCCATCGCGATGTCGACGGACTACGACTGCTGGAAAGAGGGCGAGGAGCCGGTCACCTGGGAGATGATCCTCTCGATCATGCATAAGAATTCTGAAAATGTGAAGAAGCTCCTGGTTAAGACCATTGCGACAATAAAGAATACGGATTGCAATTGCTCGTAAGGTTTGCTTAGACTTATCTCGTCACCTACTTTTGGTGCTTAAGGCACCTACTGTTGGCTTGCTTGTGCCCGATTTTTGGGTACCCGGAATCTTTCTGGAAAAGACCGGAAGGACTCCCGATCCCCAAACATAGGGGACAGGCAAGCGGGAGTGACAAATACAGGTTTTTTCAAGGAGGAACTACATGTCGATCAAATCAAGGATCAGGACCATCCCCGACCACCCCAAGAAGGGGATCATGTTTCGGGACATCACCACGCTCATCAAGGACCCTGTCGGGTTCAGGCTGGTGATCGACAACTTTACCCAGAGATACATTAAGGGTGATATCGAATTCGATACGATCGTCGGGATCGAATCGCGCGGTTTTATCATCGGCGGCGCTCTCTCCTATACCTTAGGCAGGGGGTTTATCCCGGTCAGGAAGAAGGGGAAGCTCCCCGGGGAGACGATCAGTCACGAATATGCGCTCGAATACGGCACGGACACGATAGAGATACATAAGGATGCGCTTGCAAAGGGCATGAGGGTCCTCCTGGTCGACGACCTGCTTGCCACGGGGGGCACTGCACTCGCTGCGGCAGCTTTGATAGAAAAGCTCGGCGGTGTTGTGGCCGAGATGGCCTTTATCGTGAACCTGCCGGATGTCGGCGGAGCAAAGAAACTGGCAGATAAAGGCTACAAGGCCTACTACCAGACAGAGTTCGAAGGGGACTGACCGGTCAGCCGGTCAGTCCCTCCACCTCTTTTTTACCTTCGGCAAGCTCCTGCTCCTGTTCCTTGTCGAGCTTCAGGAGCATTGCCTGGAATTCCCCGACATGCGTTTTTTCTTCACGGGCAATGTCCAATAGTATTGCCTTGATACTGCTGTTCGTTGCCATTGCGGCCAGCTGCTCATAGAGATTCACCGCATCAAGCTCTGCTATCATCCCGAGTCTCAGGATCTCCTTGTCCAGGTCCTTCTTGCTGACCTTTGCCAAATTTACCGGTATCTGTGAAAGCATCGTCCACCTCCTTTTTTACCATTGTAGCATGAGCCGTGAAATATGCAATTCATTATAAAAAATAATAAATTACAGTAACACTGCGTCATCGCGTGTGCCTTACCTGTCATTCCGAAGAAGCTTAGCGACAGAGGAATCCGCGTCGAGACAGGAAAGCCGGGATTTCTCTCTTCGCTCGAAACGACAACACTCAAGGCATCCCGCCTTTTGGCTCTTAATTTTTGAGGCCTTATGTATTGCGGCGGGGGTTACCCCTTAAGGTCTATTGGCTGGACTCGAAAACTAAAACTTACAAGAAAAGAGGGATACATTTCCGTCGAGACTTCGCTGAAAATGAAAGGCGCGATTCCCGTTTGCCGTCGATGGGAAAGTGGTACCCAGTTCTTTCTGCTTTTGGTATATCAGAGCAAACTGACTCGTTTTATAAAGAGTAAAGGCCCTGGGGTTCTGGAGAGTGATTCTAAGGTCGACAATAACTATATCTTCAGAGTTAGATCTGAGGTAAAAGATGGAAAACTGATAAAGGCGATGTATGGGAAGATTCAGGGTGATATAGGCTTTTTCCCTTCGAACAAGCCTAAGAACACTGCACGTCTTGAGTTCAAATACTTTCTTAATCCTGACTACACACGAAACCTTGAATATGGGAAAAATCTTTTTCCCGGCGTTCAAGTGGGGATTGAATACTAAGAACTGAAATAATTGAAAAGAATGAAACAGTATTGCAGGAACTGCTCAAAATCTCTTCTTAGAACGAGTGGGCGGTGGTGAGGATGGGAGGCGGGTCGATGAAGATCATCAAGCCCGGAGACTCAATAGCTTAGAACGGAACGGTCATTGCGATCGCGACCAACAGGGTGGTTATTGAGGAGCAGTCACACCGCAATAGTGCCCTAACGACGAGTTTATGATACCAAGGAATTGAGGAAATAGGGGGACACTCCGAGTTTAGGTAAACGAAATGAGTTTCGTGGATGGAGGTTTACATCGTCATAACAACGTCCTGTCTTGCCGCAGGCTCGTTATCGAGCTGGTGAAACACAGAAGGGGCAGATTTGTCTTCGGCTTGAATCCAACGGTTAAAATAAACATACAAAGATAAAAATGTTATTATTGGATTAGTTAGCAGAAAGGAGGAGAATTATGCGCGTAAAGGATATTCCACAAATTAATAATCTGGGTACGGCAGAAAAAATTCTTCTGGTAGAGGATTTATGGGATAGTGTATCTTCCGAGGATTCTGCTGTCCCTGTCCCCCAGAGTCATATGAATGAGTTGAACAAAAGATTTGATCGTTACAAGGCCGGCCCCGGGGCACTTTTATCTCTGGATGAACTTCGGACAAAAATAGAATCAAGGAAATGACATATACCCTGCGGTTCATTCCTGAAATTGAAGAGGATGTGATCAACGGGTATGTGTGGTATGAAGCAAAATCCAGAGGGCTTGGCGAAGAATTCCTTCGTATGTTCTATGCCTGTGCAAATGAACTTCTATGGAATCCCTTGCTTTACCCGATAGTATGTCAGGACTTTAGGCGTCGTCTGCTCAGGCGATTTCCTTATGCTATCTATTTTACGATACAGGACGATCAGATTATTGTATTTGGGTTTTTTCATTGTGCACGCAACCCGCAGGCTGTCAATGAAGAGCTGCAGCATAGAGAAAAATAGAGGCCCGGTAAGAATGGCGCTAATTTATGGATAATTTGCATGAGAAAGCTTCTGAAAATATTGGGTTACACACTGTCATGCTCCGACTTGATCGGGGCATCCATGGGTCTAAGACTGGATTCCCCGGTCAAGCCGTGGAATGACGAACTATATGGCTCTGCGCATGACCGGCTTGGAATAGTCCTTAAATTAGCGCCATTCAGGTCCCATAACATATCTCACCCCATCGTCACCACGGTAACCCTGCCTGCTCCTTCTGTCTGATTCCCGGGTCTGAATTTCTTTATCAGCGGGTGGCCTTTGAGGTGGTCGCGGACCGCGCGGGAAAGTATGCCGGTGCCAAAGCCGTGGATGATCGTCACCTCTGAAAGGCCGGCGAGGGAGGCATGGTTCAGAAAGGGTTCAAGCTCAGAGATCGCCTCGTCGACCCTGAGGCCGATCAGGTTCAGCCGGGATGCCGTCATATCGTCGCTGACAGGGGTCCTGACCTGCTCCCCGGCCGCTTTCTCTGGTCCCTTTTCCGATGGTCTGCCCCTCCGTGCGCTGACATCCGAAACAGGGAGTTCGATCTCCATCCCCCCGGACCTGACCTTCACCCGCTCCTGGGCCCTGTTGACCTGCACCACGGTCGCATCATATCCGAGGGACCGGACAAAGACCGTGTCCCCCTCAGCAAGCTCTCCGACCGGGATCGCGGCAGAGGCCTCAGGATCGAACTGCCGTATCTTTTCCTCAATGGCAACCTGCTCTGCCTGTACCTGCCTGAGGGCCTCGCGGCTTGCTGTCTTGTCCTTCTTTTTGATCTCCTCAAGCAGGGCATGCATCTCCCTCTTCGTCTCCCGGACGACCTCTGCCGCCTGTTGGTATGCCGCCGAGAGCATCTCCTTATATTTCATTTCAGCAGCCTGTTTGTCCCGGGCGAGTTCAGCGGTCATTCGGTCCATCGCGGCCTCGCGGGCCTCGAGTTCCTTCAGGCCCTCTTCATAGCGGTTTCTTTTGAGGTTAAGGTCGGCAACGAGCCTGTCGAACTCGACCTTGGCATCCCCGAGGAGCTCCCGGGCTGAATCGATGATGCGGGCGGGCAGGCCATATCTCAGGGCCGTCTCAAGGGCATAGGACTGGCCCGGTTCGCCGAGCCTGAGCCTGTAGAGCGGCATCAGCGTCCTGTGGTCGAATTCCATCGAGGCATTCATCATGCCGCCGGTCCTTTGTACATAACCCTTGATGTCCGCAAGATGGGTCGTTGCAAAGACCAGGGCGCCGCTCCCCTTCAGCTCCTTCAGGACAGCGCAGGCGAGGGCCGCTCCCTCGGCCGGGTCGGTGCCGGTGCCGAGTTCGTCGATCAGCACCAGGGTGCCGCTGCCGGCCGTCTTCAGAATTTGTGAGATGTTCGAGATATGCGCGGAAAAGGTCGAGAGGCTGTTCTCGATAGACTGGTCATCCCCGATGTCGACAAGCAGCTCAGAGACCAGGGGAAAACTGGAGGAAGAGTCTGCCGGGACCGGCATGCCTGAAAGGGCCATAAGCTGCAGGAGGCCCACGGTCTTGATCGCTATGGTCTTGCCGCCGGCATTTGATCCCGTGATGATCATCACCGTGTCATCCCCGCCGAGGCGGATATCGAGAGGGACGACCCCGGCCTCCCGGCCGGACCTCTGCAGGGCCAGGGACAGCAGCGGGTGGCGGGCAGACACAAGGTGTATCAGGCCTGAATCATTGATCCCGGGGATGCTCATCCGGAGCTGTTCGCCGAATACCGCTATGCAGTTGAGCAGGTCGATATGGACGATCACCCTGAATTCCTCTTCGAGCCCGGCGGCTGACTCCCTGATCCCGGCAGAGAGCGCCTTGAGCAGGCGTATCTCCTCGGCCTTCTGCTCCGCGGCAAGGTTCTCAAGCTCATTGGTCAGATTGATGATGCCCAGAGGCTCCATGAAGGCTGTCTCGCCTGAGTGGGAGACGTCATGCACGACCCCGGCGACCATTCCCTTTGAATCCATCCTGACCGGGATGACCCACCTGCCAGACCTTTTCGTGATGAAATCGTCCTGCAGGAAGACCGCGGTCTTTTCGTCCCTGACCATCTCCTCGAGGTTCCTGCGGATCCGCGCATCAAGCTTTCGGGTCCGGTCCCTGAGGTCTGCCAGCAGGTGAGAGGCGCTGTCGAGGATGTTGCCTTCGGTGTCGACCGTCCTTTTGAGCCTCCGCAGCAGGTCAGGGGAGCCGGTAAGGCCTGAGGCAAGCTCTTTCAGGCAGGGGGCAGCCTCCCGCCGGGAGATCTGTTCGGACAGTCCGGAGGCTATGGCAAGCAGGGGGATAAAGCGGCCCAGCTCAAAGGCATCCAGCATGGCCCCTTCAGGCCGCACCTTTGCAAGCAGGGGGGTGATGTCCGAAAACGGCGATAGCCTGAGCGAAGAACCTTCTTCCGACATCCGCATGATCTCCCGGACCAGGCCCTGCCGGGCGAGTATGGCGGACCTGTCTGTCAGCGGACAGAGTTCCAGGACCGACCGCTGCGTCGGTTCGCTGTGGGCGGCCCCGGCGATGAGCAGAAGCAGTTTATTGAATTCAAGGGATGTCAGTGAAGGCATGCTCATCTGAGGCGCCGGTCCTGGTTATACCGTTTGGGAATTCTGCCGGGGCGCCGGGGAGGGGATCGCCTTTATCTTCCGGTTGAGGCGGATCCAGAGCAGTGTTCCGCAGACCAGTACGACAAAGGCCAGGGTATGTTTGGCGATCAGTCCGACTATATGCCCGTTCTCTACGGCAAACCGCCATTCGAACCGGGTGAAGGAGAGTATCCGGGGGATGGAGCTGAGGGTTATCCAGGCAAGGGAGGCCAGGACGATCACCCGCATGCTGTTATGGATGCTGAGCAGAAAAAGACCGATCTTCTGCCGGCCGCTCCCGCTGCCGCTTTTCTCATAGTGATGGACGAGGCTCCACATGACGAGGCCGCTGCTCAGAAGCGTGGCCGTGGCAACGTCGTGGCAGTGATTGTTTATCATGATAAAAACTGCAATAGCCTGGTCCATTATCTCAATTCTATATGCATGGCCTGCCCAATATCAAGCAGGCCCGACCTCCCGGCAGCCGTCAGCAGGCAGAGGCATCAGACGATCTGACCGGGGATAATCTTCCTTTTGATTATCGGTCTGATTATCCATTAATGGGGCCCCGGGAAGATGCGGGAAAGCAAAAAAACTAATGATTATAACCCGCATTAAAATTACTTATCCCCCTATAGATATAATTTTAGCTAACCTATTATTTTTAAATGTAATTCAGCTTGACAAAGAAATGCGCCTGTGATAATCTTCGTAAGTTTCTGAGCAAAAAACTTACGTGAAGGTGGTAAGATGCTTGACATTCATCCAACGTGGTTGCTGGTCCTGGCGGTAAATTTTCTCTGCCTTGTCTATTTTCTGAATCTGTTCCTCTATAAACCCCTGTTGAACAAATTTAAGGAACGGCAGGATATTGTCCGGACATCCCTTGATGCGGCAAAAGAGATGCAGGCCAAAAAAGATGCGGGTGTTGAGAGGATGAATACAGAGTTGTCCGGTGCACGGTCCAAGGCCAAGGATGTCTTCGAGACCATGAAGAACGAAGGCCTCGCCAAACAGAAAGAGGTTCTCTCAGAGTCCGAGACCAGGGCCGCAGACATGCTCGCGGCAGCACGTACCGAATTGAAGACAGAGGTCGAAAAGGCCCGGAAGGCCCTTAAGGCGGATGTCGAGAAATTCTCTGACGAGATCGTCAGAAAGCTGGTCAAGGCATGATGAAAAACGTAAAAAGTAAGCTGTTAAACGTGAAAAGTTTAAGCCGGAACAAATCTTTCCTTTATAGTCTATTACTCCTTACATTTTACATTTTACTCCTTACGTCCTCTCTGTGCTTTGCCTCCGGCGGCGCAGAAGGCGCTGAGGCCCATCCGTCGGTCCTGAAGATGTACCTGTGGCCGGTCATAAATTTCCTGATCCTCGTCTTCCTCCTGGTCTACATGATGAAGAAAATGGACATCAAGGGATATTTCCAGAAAAGGACCGAGCTGATCGAGCAGACGCTCAGGGAGGCCAAAGAGGCCCGGGTCCTTGCAGAGAAGGCGCTGGCCGAGGTCGAAGAGAAGCTGAAGCTCAAGGACAAAGAGATCGAAGAGATCGTCGCCTATGCCCGGCAGTCAGCTGAGAAAGAGAAGGTGCGGCTGGTCGAGGAGGGTGAGGTCATGAAGGCCAAACTGCTCGAACAGACGAAGAACAACATAGAGCATGAGGTAAAGAGGGCCAAAGAGACGATCAAGGAAGAGGCCGTGCTCATCGCCATGGAACTCGCAGAGAAGAAGATCAGGGAAAAGCTTACCAAAGAAGAGCAGATAAAACTTCTTGAAGAATCCTTAGCAAAGATAGAGGGCAGATAGTGAAACCGGTAAAAGACGCGAAAAAGTACGCAAAGACGCTCATCAGCATGGTCGGCCTGGAGGGTATGCCTCAGGCGCTGACAGAATTGACCGTGGTGGATCAGCTCATGGAAAAGAGTCCCGAGTTCAGGAGCCTGCTCCTCAGCCCGCTCTTTCCGGCGGCTGACAGGGAAAAGGCCTTGAAGAGCGTGGCGGAGAAGCTGAAGCTTTCGGCAACGGTCCTCAACTTCCTGACCCATCTGGCCTCCCTCAGGGTGATCGCAGGCCTGGCAGAGATCACCCGGGCAGCGACGGTCATCTACCTTGAGAAGAAGAAGCGCTCACGGGCCACGGTCCTTTCACCGGTCGCCCTGAGCACGGCGCATCTCGACCGTCTCAAGGCAGCTCTCAAGAAACTGACTGACAGGGATATTGACATAGAATATGTGATGGACCCTTCATTGCTGGGCGGTGTCCTGGTGAAGGTAGGCAGCACGATGTACGACAGCAGCATAAAGGGCCAGCTCAGGCTTTTAAAAGAAGACCTTATAAAGGGGTGATGTGATGGAAATCAAAGTAGATGAGATAAGTGAGCTGTTAAGAAGGCAGATTACCGACTTCGAAAAGAAGGTGGATGTGAGCGAGGTCGGTTCGGTCCTCGCCGTCGGCGATGGTATCGCCAGGGTTTACGGACTGGATAAATGCATGGCCTCGGAGCTCCTGGAGTTCCCCAACGGCATTATGGGCATGGCCCTGAACCTGGAAGAGGGTTCGGTCGGCGCCGTTCTCTTCGGCGACGACACGCATGTCCATGAGGGAGATGTGGTCAAGAGGACCGGCCGGATCATGTCCGTGCCTGTTGGCGAGGAGATGAGGGGCAGGGTCGTCAACGCCATCGGCCAGCCGATCGACGGCAAAGGGCCGATCGCGACAAAGAACATGCGCATCGTCGACGTGGTCGCACCCGGCATCGTTGACAGGAAGTCTGTCCATGAGCCGCTCCAGACAGGCCTGAAGGCCATCGACGCGATGATCCCGGTCGGCAGGGGACAGCGGGAGCTCATCATCGGCGACCGTCAGACCGGCAAGACCGCCATTGCGATCGACGCGATCATCAATCAAAGGAACAGCGATGTCACCTGCATCTATGTCGCCATCGGGCAGAAGCGTTCCAACGTTGCCCGTGTCATGAAGATACTCGAGGAGAACGGAGCGATGGACCATACGATCATCGTCTCTTCGACTGCCAGCGAGCCGGCCCCCCTTCAGTATATCGCCCCCTACACCGGCTGCGCGATCGGCGAGTATTTCAGGGACAACGGCAAACATGCCCTGATCATCTATGATGACCTTTCGAAACAGGCCACGGCATACCGGCAGCTTTCACTGCTCCTGAGGCGTCCGCCAGGCCGCGAGGCTTTCCCCGGCGACGTCTTCTATCTCCATTCACGCCTGCTTGAAAGGGCGGCAAAGCTTTCCGATGAGCTCGGCGGCGGGTCCCTGACCGCGCTCCCGATCATCGAGACCCAGGCTGGAGACGTTTCCGGATACATCCCGACGAACGTCATATCCATCACCGACGGCCAGATATACCTGGAGCCCGAGCTCTTTTATGCCGGCGTCAGGCCTGCGGTCAACGTCGGTCTGTCGGTCAGCCGCGTCGGCGGCGCAGCCCAGACCAAGGCGATGAAGCAGGTGGCCGGAACGCTCAGGCTCGACCTTGCCCAGTTCAGGGAGCTCGCTGCCTTCGCACAATTCGGCAGCGATCTCGACAAGTCGACCCTGTCGCAGATCGAGCGCGGCAAGAGGATGGTCGAACTCCTCAAGCAGGGCCAGTATGCTCCCCTCTCGATGGTCGAGCAGGTCGCTCTCCTCTTTGCAGCGACCCAGGGTTTTATCGACGACATCCCGGTGGAGTCCATCCGGAAGTTCGAGGACGAGTTCCTCCGCTATATGAAGGACCGGAAGGCCGAGGTCATGAAGGAACTGGGAGACAAAAAGGCGATCGACGACGACCTCAAGCCGAAGCTGACCGCTGCGATCGAGGACTTCAAAAAAGGTTTCCAGCCTTAAAAAAGGCACCGGGCAGGCAGAACGCTCAGTGCTGATTAAAGGAGATACATGGCGACATTACGCGATATAAAAAGAAGAATAAAGGCGGTCCAGAGCACCAGCAAGATCACCAAGGCTATGAAGATGGTGGCTGCTTCGAAGTTCAGGCGCGCCCAGCAGCGGATGTTCGAGATGCGGCCGTATGCGGACCGGATGAACACGATCCTGACGAACCTTGCCGGTTCTGCAGAGGGCGAGGTCCATCCCCTGCTTGCCGTCAGACCGCGCAGGAACGTCGAGGTCCTGGTCCTCACCAGCGACCGCGGACTCTGCGGGGCCTTTAACGCGAACATCCTGAAGGCTGCCATGAATCATGTTGACGAGCTCAGGGCAGACGGCTTTGAGGTCAGGATCAGCGCTGTCGGCCGCAAGGCGGTCGACTTCTTCAAGCGCAGGAGCATCGAGCAGAGAAGGGCCTGGACAGGCATATCCGGAAAGATCTCCTACTATAATGCACAGGAGATCGCCGGGGAGATCATCGAAAACTACAGCAACGAGGAAGTGGACGAGGTGATCCTGGTCTATAACGAGTTCAAGTCCGTTGTGGCCCAGAGGGTGGTCATCGCGAGGCTCCTCCCCCTTGCGCCTATCACGGCGGCAGAGGAGAGCCAGCAGGTCTATAATTTCATTTATGAGCCTTCGATGAAGGAGATATTCAACAGCCTTGTGCCGAAGAACGTCGAGATACAGATCTACCGGGCTTTGCTTGAATCGCAGGCCTCTGAGGAGGCGGCGCGTATGTCGGCCATGGAAAACGCCACGCAGGCTGCCAACGATATGATCGGGAGCCTGACCCTGCAGTTCAACAAGGCGCGGCAGGCAAGCATTACCAAGGAACTTATGGACATTGTCGGCGGCGTTGAGGCCCTGAAAGGATAAACAGCATGAATAATTTTGATACGGGGGTTTTACAATGAGCAATACTGGAAAGGTTTCACAGGTTATCGGTGCGGTTGTCGACGTCGAGTTCGAAGAGAAGATGCCCGATATCCTTAATGCGCTCAAGATCGAACAGAAGGGCGACGAGGCAAAGGGGATCCCTGCTTTCGACCTGACGCTTGAGGTCGCCGCACACCTCGGCGACAACAAGGTCCGGACGGTTGCGATGCAGCCCACGGACGGTCTCGTGCGCGGCATGACCGCCGTTGACACGGGCCTGCCGATCACGGTGCCGGTCGGCAAGGCGTCCCTCGGCAGGATACTGAACGTTGTCGGCGACCCGATCGACAAGCTCGGGCCGGTGAATGCAGAAAAGAGGCTCCCGATCCACAGGCCTGCGCCTGACTTCGTCTCCCAGGAACCAGTCACCCAGGTGTTCGAGACCGGCGTCAAGGTCTTCGACCTGCTCGTCCCGTTCGTCAGGGGCGGCAAGATGGGCATGTTCGGCGGCGCTGGCGTTGGCAAGACGGTCGTTATCATGGAGATGATCCATAACATCGCCATGAAGCACGGCGGCGTCTCGGTCTTTGCCGGTGTCGGCGAAAGGACCAGGGAAGGAAACGACCTTTACGGCGAAATGAAGCATTCCGGCGTTCTTGAGAAGGTTGCGCTCATCTACGGACAGATGAACGAGCCGCCCGGAGCGCGTGCCCGGGTCGCGCTCACTGCCCTGACCTGCGCAGAGCATTTCAGGGACGAGGGCCAGGACGTGCTTATCTTCATCGACAACATCTTCAGATATACGCTTGCCGGTGCAGAGCTTTCAGCCCTCCTCGGCAGAATGCCTTCTGCCGTCGGTTACCAGCCGACCCTCGGCACGGACATGGGCATACTTCAGGAGAGGATAACGACCACGAAGAGCGGCGCTATCACCTCGATGCAGGCGATCTACGTCCCTGCCGACGACCTTACCGACCCTGCCGTTGCGACCGCCTTTACGCATCTCGACGGAACGGTCGTTCTTTCGAGGCAGATCTCGGAGCTCGGCATCTATCCCGCGGTCGACCCGCTCGATTCCACATCGCGGATCCTCGACCCCAAGGTCATCGGGGAGGAGCATTATGCGGTCTCCCGGTCGGTCCAGAAGATCCTTCAGAGATACAAGGAGCTCCAGGACATCATCGCGATCCTTGGTATGGAAGAGCTTTCCGAGGACGACAAGATAACGGTTTCGCGCGCCAGGAAGATCCAGAGGTTCCTGAGCCAGCCGTTCCATGTGGCCGAGGTCTTCACCGGCAGGCCGGGCAAGTACGTCAAGGTTGCCGACACCATCAAGAGCTTCAAGGCGATCGTCGACGGCGAGTATGACGATATGCCGGAGCAGGCCTTCTATATGTGCGGCGGCATCGAAGAGGTCGAGGAGAACGGAAAGAAACTCGGCTGGTCGAGGAAATAATCATGACGGAAGGCAAGCTTCTCCTTGAGATAGTCACCCCTCAGGGCCTTATCTTCAGCCAGGAGGTCGACGAGGTGACCGCAAGCGGCACCGAGGGCGAGTTCGGCATACTCCCCGGGCACGTGCCTTTTGTGGCGACCCTCAAGATCGGCATGCTCTCCTGCAAGGTCGGCACCGAGGTGAAATACTTCTTCGTGAACTGGGGCTACGCCGAGGTCAGCAATGACAAGGTCCTGATCCTTGCCGACAGCGCCGAGAGATCCGACGAGATAGACTTCGAGAGGGCAAAGGCGGCGATGCAGAGGGCCGAAGAGCGGATGAGACAGGCAGAGAACGTCGACTTCAAGAGGGCCGAGACTGCGATCGAACGTGCGGTGACCCGTATTCAGATAGCGGAGCTTAAAAGGCTTAAATAGGCGGTTCGGTCTTTTATCAGAGGTATCCATCAAGGCCTGCTGAAGCAGGCCTTGATCATTTTGGACAGGGCATGCAGGAAATAAAGAACGTCATACTCGAAAAAATTCCTGTCGGCGTCATCTTCTTCGACCGCCGGATGACGGTCGTCTTCCGGAACAAGGCGGCCGAAAAATTTCTCCTGAGGCAGCAACTCCCCCCTGAGGTCATGAGCGTTGCCGGAAGGATCTTCGAGGCGATGGACAACAGGCAGATGGCACAGCTCTTTCCCGGCGAAGTGCTTATCCTGAAACGGCTTGAGGGTTCCGGGAGCAACTGGACCTTTAAGCTTGAGGCCCTGGATGCTCCCTGGCAGGCTGTCTGCGTCTTTATCATAGAAGAGGCGGCATCGGCCAAGCTGGACCTCAACGGCATACGCATGCAGTTCAGATTGACGCGGCGCGAGACGGACGTGCTCAGGAGGGTCATAAACGGCCTGACGAACCGCGATATAGCCTGTGACCTCGAGATAGGCGAACAGACCGTGAAGGACCATCTCAGCAACATCTACCAGAAGATGGGCATCAAGAACAGGTTTGCCATTGTCCGTTTTCTGATGGAATCTCCCGAGCTTTACCTCCAGTGATGTCTGTTGCATGATGTCCCGGTCATTGACTTCGTCAGGCCCGTATGCAAGAATAGACTATAATTATGGTCAACCACAAAGGAGGTCATAAGTCATTGTCATGAAAACCCTGTCACTCTCTGAAGTTAAAATGAAGCTGAGCGGCCTGGTAGAGCTTGTGCAATCTACTGACGAGGAGATCATCATTACAAAGAACGGTTCTCCTGCGGCTGTCCTCATCAGCTCCGAGGAGTTCGAAGGCCTGAAAGAAACCATCGCCGTGCGGTCGGATCCGGACCTGATGTTGGAGATCAAAAGGGGTCTCAGGTCGTTAAAAGGCAAAAATGCCCGTCTCTACACGCTTGAAGAGCTGATCGACTGACACGGGGATCGACTTCGGGATATGACCGCCGGGATAAGGCTGAAAGTACCGGATGAAGCAGCCGGATTTATAAGGTCCCTTCATCCGGACATAAAGAAAAAGGTCAGGGCCGGACTTCGCTTCATCCTCACCGACCCCCTTGCGGGCAAGGCCCTGAAGGAAGAGCTTGAGGGTCTGCGCAGCTTTCGGGTAAGTACTTTCCGTATCATCTACCGTATTGAAAATGCGTCAGAGCTTCATATTGTCACCATAGGCCCCCGGAGCAGGATCTACGAGGAGACCTATAAAAAGATCATGAAGAAAGGATAGCTTCTTCCCTTTCCCTCCTACCCCCTACGCAGGTAGGATTGACGCCAACGCCGGAATCGGTCAGAATATTGCACTATGTTCATCCGCGGAGTGCATTAGTGAAGCCCTCAAAGGTCAAGGTCACATTTTGAGACCAGGACAGCAGAACCCCCCGTCACCGTCATTAGAGCCGCAACTCATGGGAACTCCTGCTTTTTTTCATAGACACACTGTAAGTCCTTGCCATATAATTAATAAAAAAAATGTTCCGGAGGGTATTGGTGCTTAATCGAAAAATTGTCGTCTCGCTCGTATCTATCCTTTATCTGCTCCTCTCTTCACTGAACGCCTATGCTGTCTCAGATGCCGAAAAGACCTTTCTCGCGATGTATTTCAAGGAGGATGAGCTCATTGTGCTTTCAGCCACAAGGAGCCTGAAGTCGATAACGCGGATAGCCGAGAATGTCGAGGTGGTGACAAAGGAAGATATTGAGCTGATGAATGCCCACACGCTGGCGGACGTGCTGAATTCGGTCAATGGCGTTTATGTTAATTTCGGTGGTGCAAGCCCTGGCAGCATAGCTGCCGCCAGCATCCACGGATCGGCGAATGAACATGTTGTGGTCATGTTTGACGGTGTTAGCATTAACACGGCGAGCGACTTCGCTGACCTGTCTGCCATCCCTGCGCAGATGATCGATAAGGTGGAGATCATAAAAGGCCCGGCGTCCTCGGTATGGGGGTCATCACTCGGTGGTATTATCAATGTCATAACAAAATCTCCGCGGAATTCCGAAACACCCGGCGGGACTGTTTCAGCCTCCTATGGCAAGAAGAACACGGCGGATATGTCGGCGGAGCTGACCGGCAAAAAGGGCAGTCTTGGCTATTATCTTATGGCCGGACGGCTTCAGACAGACGGACTCAGCCCGGTGGAAGAGATAAGTTCGAACTACCTGTACCTGAAGCTGAAGTATGATCTTACGAACAGGACGAACCTCGTTCTCTCATTTTTTTATAATCAGGGCGATAGGGAAGAGGGTGACCTGAGTTCATTTGATCTGTCTTTCAAGGACAGGATCAAAAACCTGATAGCGACAATGAGTCTGAACAGTTCACTTTCAGAAGGCGTGGACCTGAACCTGTCTCTGCGGGCGGCTAAACTTAAGACGGACCTTAATATCGGGACCTTGAGCACGGGAGAAAGCTCAACTTCTGTCGAGGATGACCGGAAATACGGGGCATCCGCAAGACTTAACTGGAAGACCGGAATTCATAATATTGTCCTGGGCTCTGATTATGACTACAAGGAAATCCGGGGCAATATCTTCACCACACCCCCGTCATTGAATGTCTTCGCCCTCTATGGCAATGACACCATGATAATCAATAAACTGGCGATCACCCCCGGGATCAGGTATGACAACACAGACAGGAACAATAATTTCGTGAGCCCGAGTCTCGGCATCACCTATGACCTTGCGGACAAGACTATTTTGAGGGCAGTGGCGGCAAGGGGGTTTCACCTGCCCAATCTCGGCGCTGATACCCTCGACGGTGAATTTGGATTCAGGCATAATCCGGACCTAAAACCCGAGGAGGTCTGGTCGTATCAGGCAGGTCTTGAGAGCGGACTCCTGAAATACATCTGGCTTAAGGCATCGGTTTTCAGGCATGACATTCGCAACGCTATTGTAGTTCAGGACATTGACGTGGACGCAGGCACATATACAGTAGTCAATAAGGACAAGGTGCGGAGACAGGGTGTCGAGTTTGCGCTGAGGTCAATGAAAATCTATAATTTCGCTCTTTCTGCGGCCGCGACCTTTGTGAAAGCGGAGAATACAACGACAGGCGAGGAGATTAAAGAATGGCCGGCCTATACCTACGATGTTAGCCTGAAATACGACGATGAGAAATCCCTGAGGGCGCTTCTCCAGGGACGGTATGCCTGGTGGCATCACGACGGCGCTGCGAACGCGAAAGCCGGATTTATCCTTGACGCAAATGTCATAAAGACGATATTCAAGAAGCAGGACCGCGCCTGTGAGATCTTTCTCACTGGCCACAATATATTTGACGGCACCCAGTATTGGAATGATTTATTCAGGAATGCCAAAAGATGGATAGAGGCAGGAGTGAGGTACAAATTTTAACTGGAATCAGGGCTTCATAGAGGCCTCATTTTCGTTAAAGGAGGGAACGGCAGATGGCAACGACAAAGAAGGCACCAGTCAAAGGTGCTGCCAAAAAGGCGACTGCAAAGGTCGTAAGCAAGGGGACAGCAAAGAGTGCAAAGTCCATAGCAGGCTGCTGCAAGGGGTCGCCGAGGATGGCTACATAGCGAGCAAAAGGGAGGGCGCTGCCCTCCCTTTTTTTTATTTTTCAGGTCGCTATTAAACCGGCAATCAAATAGTTTAACTTTGTCATTCCGGCTTGTCCGGAATCTCTTCGAAAACAAAAAAAGATCCCCGACAAGCGGGGATGACAGATTGTGATGTTTTGATGGCGGGTTAATAATAAGGGTCTGTTGCCTACACTACACCATGATTCTGTCCAAATACTGCAAAACATATTCTGACGAAGACCCTGAGTCGCTTCTCCTCTTTTCAACAAAAAACTCTGCTATCGTTCAAGTCCCGAAGGGCCTCCTCAAAGAGATAGAGGAGGATGACCTGTCCGAAGAGGATGAAATTACCTTAAAAGAACTCGGGTTCCTGATCGACAACCCTGAGGCTGAACGAACGGAGATGCTCGGTTTTCTCGATGAGATCAACTCCTTAAACACAACGTTGAGCATACGGCTCGTCATGAACCTCGACTGCAACCTTGCCTGCAGATACTGCTTCGAAGGCACGAGAAAAGGGAAGTTTTATATGTCGGGGGAGACTGCGGACCGTGCCGTGGAGTTTGTGAAGGCAAGGATCAGCGAAAGGGGAGATGGGCTTGAAGAACTCTATATCACCTTTTATGGCGGGGAGCCGCTTCTCAGCAGCGAACTGATCGTCTACGTTTCTAAAAGGCTCAAGGCGCTTGCCGCAGACAGGGGGCTTAACTATAGATTTTCGTTAATGACCAACGGGACTATGCTCACGGGAAAGCTTGCTGCAGAATTGAAACCCCTTGGCCTGAAGGACGCCTATATCACCATTGACGGGCCGCAGGACCTCCATGATAATTCGAGGCCGTTCAAGGGGGGCGGGGGCAGCTTTGAGGCGATAACAAGGAACCTTAAGGACATATCCGGCATTATTGATGTTTTTGTCGGCGGCAATTTCACAAAGCCCAACTTCAGGAGATTCCCTGAGCTGCTCGACCATATGATCAATGCCGGCCTGACGCCTGAGAAGCTGCGTTCGCTGCAGTTCTATCCTGTGGTGGATGAGAACGCGGAATTCGCGCTTCCGGATTTCCACGACGGGCTTGCAACCTTCAACGAACCCTGGCTTTTCGAGGCGACCCTGTCCCTCAGGGAGGAGATATTGAAGAGGGGCTTCAAGGTGGCCAGGATATCCACGGGAGGGTGTATGCTCGAATATGGGACCGATATTATTATAAATTATGACGGCGGGATCTGCCGATGCCCCGGATTTATCGGGATGGAGCAATTCAGGGACGGTGACATCTTCTCCGGCATGTTAGATTTTAGCCATTCTCAGGGCAATTGGAAGAATGAGAAATGCCTCGACTGCGCTTATCTGCCGCTCTGCTTCGGCGGATGCAGATACATGAAATATGTCCGTGAGGGGAATATGGACGGCGTTGACTGCCAGAAGTCTTATTTCGACGCGACCCTTGAGGCATTTGTGAAACAGGACATCAAATACGGGCTTGTCTGATCGATATTCCCCGCACCTGCGGGCCGAGAATATTTCCTGCAAGGGGCTGTAAAAAATATAGTTTGGTGCTATACTGAATTGTTTGGTTTCAAGGATACTATTCGTGGGGTTCGGGCAGGCTGTCGGTTTTGTTCTGCCCGATAAAAAATAGGGGCTGATGTTCAGGAAAATTTCACTCGCAACAGCAGCAGTTCTCCTTATCGTGCTTATCGGCACGACCACTGCTTTGGCATATCAGGTCGTGGTCGTCAAGAGCGCGGATATCGCGCCGTATAACGAGGCGATCGGCGGTTTTAAGAAGAGCTGCGGATGCAACATAACAGAGATCTCGCTGTCCGAGACAGACCCCCGTGAGCTCAGGCGGGAGGTCCTCGGTTCCCAGTCCTCGCTGATCTTTGCCGTTGGCCTTGATGCTCTCACCCAGACACTCGCTATCAGGGATATGCCCCTGGTCTATGCCATGGTCCCGCGTCCCCAGGTGCCTGACCCTTCCGAAAGGTTCATCGCAGGCGTGAGCATGTCCATTTCACCCGAAAAATATCTGAGTACGATCCAGGAGCTCTTCCCTGCGGTAAAACGCATCGGGGTGGTCTATGACCCGAAGAATATGGAGCAGTTTGTAAGGGAAGCAGGTTCTGTTGCCCATAAAAAAGGGCTGGAGCTTGTTACGCAGCGGGTGACACAGCTCTCTGAGGTCCCGAGGGCCATCGACAACATCAAAAAGAATGCGGATATTCTCCTGATGCTTCCGGACACGACCGTTGTCAACGCAGAGACCTTCAAGCATATGCTTGATGTCTCATATCAGAACAGCCTGCCGGTCTTCACCTTTACGAGGAAATACGTGGAGATGGGGGCTGCCGCAGGGCTGTATGCTGCCCCGGTCGACATGGGTCTTCAGGCCGGAGAGATCGCGCACCGGTTCCTGCAGGAAAAGCCTCCCCTTTCGCAGCCGCGGACAGACCTGCAGAGCGGCAGGCTGGTCGTAAACGAAACTATCATCAGAAAGCTCGGGACAAGGGTCAACAGTGAGACCCTCCGGAAGGCCGGCCATGTCAGATAGGGGCTTCAGGAAGAGCTTTTCGTTCAGGCTGTTCAGGCTCTTTGCCGGCATCATGCTGGTGCTTGCGCCGATCTTTACGCTGGGGGTCATCTCATACCAGAAGGACCGCATAACCGCTGACCTCATACGGGAGGGAAAGATCATCTCGATGCTCCTGAGGAACAATCTCAGGACCTGGGTCTTTGCAGAGAACGTAGACAGGATCAGGGACACCCTGAACGATGTGATCGGGTCCCGCAATATAGACTCCGTTGAGGTCTATAACAGCAAGGGCGAGATCATGGTCCGTCAGCATACACAACGCCACCCGGACATGGAGGCCGCTCCTCAGCCGCTCGACATCGGATCGCTCCGTTTTCTTGCGGATGATGAGGGGTCCTTTCAGGTGCTCAGGAAAGAAGGCACGATCGATATCCTGTCCCCGGTCACGATGGAGTCGTCAGCCAATGCAGACGAGGCGCTCTACTTTGATATAAAAAGCGATCAGAAAAAGATATCGCGTATCGGCTACCTCAAGACCAGGATCAGCAAGGACGTGCTCAGCTCAGAGGTGAGGCGGATCATCATAAGGGTCACGATCGGGTTTGCCCTGGCAATGCTGGCAGGCCTGGTGGTGCTGTATGTCATGGTCCGCAAGGTGACGACCCCGCTGACCGACCTGGCGGAGCAGGTGAGGCGTTTTGGTCTTGGCGAGCCGGTGGAGAAGGTGTCGGCATTGACCGACGATGAGGTGGGCAGGCTGGCTGACGCCTTCAACAGCATGGCCGAAAACCTGCATATGAGGGAGGCAGAGACCAGGGCGCTCCAGGAGAGACTGAAGCAGTCGGAAAAGCTTGAGGCGGTCGGCAGGCTGGCGCGCGGTATTGCTCACGATTTCAACAATATCCTTTCGACGATCCAGGGTTCTGTCTACCTGCTCGAGAAGAAGTTCAGCGACCATACGATGATCGTGAATTATACGTCCCAGATACAGAATTCGCTCGTCCGGGCCCGGGGGCTCATCCAGAGCATCATCATCTTCAGCAAGGCAAAGACGATGAGCAGGCGGCCTGTCGAGCTCAACAGCGTTATACGAAGACTTGAACCGGCGCTCAGGACCATAGCCGGGGAAGAGGTATTGCTCGATCTCTCCCTTGCCGGGAACGATCTTGTCATCCTGGGGGATGCGGTGCAGATCGAACAGCTTATCGTCAATCTCTCGGGCAATGCCCGGGATGCCATGCCTGAGGGAGGCAGGCTCTCTGTCAGGACAAAAGAGCTGGTCATTCCTGAGAGGTCTGCGGGGGAGGCTGAGGGCCCCGAGCCCGGCAGCATGCCCGGTTATGGACCCGGCAGGTATGCGCTTGTTGAGGTGGCTGACACCGGGATTGGCATCGATGAACGGATAAAAGATAAGATATTTGAGCCGTTCTTTACGACAAGGGAGAACGGCAAGGGAACTGGTCTTGGGCTCTCGATCGTCTATGGTATCGTGGAGCAGCACCAGGGGCATATCAGCCTGGAATCCGAAAAGGGAGCGGGTACGACCTTTACGATCTCTTTCCCGTTATTTGAAAGAACCGCCAAAAACAGGATACTAGTCAGTGAGGTAGGCACGCATGGATAAGATATTGATAGTTGACGACGATGGTGATCTCAGACGGATTGTCAGGGATGTCCTGCAGGACGAGGGCTTTGCGGTAACCGAGGCAGAGGACGGGGTCGCTGCGATAAGGGAATTCGGCAGGCAGATCCCGGATGTGGTGCTCCTGGACCTTAACATGCCCCGGATGAACGGCATAGAAACGATCAGGGAGCTCAAGAAGATCGACAGTACCGTGCCGGTGATCATTGTTACGGCCTATGGGGATGTGCCGACAGCGGTGGAGGCGCTCAAAAGCGGGGCCTATGACTTCACGCTGAAGCCGCCTGAGTTCGACCGGCTCATTACGACCATAAAAAAGGGGGTTGAGAGGCGCAGGCTCGGGCTCGAGATGATGCAGCTCGACCATCAGCTTGAATCATCCCTGGAAGATAAGCTCGGCCGGAGTGAGAGCATCAAAAAGGCGATCAGGCAGATACGGCAGATCGCCATGACCGACATCTCCCTGATCATCGAGGGGGAGACAGGCACCGGGAAGTCGGTTGTTGCCGGATTGCTCCATAACATGAGCAAAAGGGCGGAGCGGCCGTTCATCCACGTTGATATCGGACTGATCCCTGAACAGCTGATCGAGAGCGAGCTGTTCGGGTATAAGAAGGGCGCCTTCACCGGCGCAGACAAGGACAGGACCGGATATTTTGAGAATGCCAACGGCGGGACCATCTTTCTCGATGAGCTCGAAAATATGTCGGCAAACGCCCAGATGAAGATGCTCAGCGTGATAGAGCGGAAGGTCGTCTACCCGCTCGGCAGCGCCAAGCCCCTGGGAATCGACGTCAGGGTGATCTCGGCGACCAATGCGGACATCAGGGCGCATGTCAGCAGCAGGCAGTTCAGGGAGGACCTTTTTTACCGGCTCGGGGAGTTCATCATAACCCTGCCGCCGCTGAGGGAGCGGCCGGAGGACATCCCGTTCTTTGCCGGCAAGTTCCTGTTTGAGTCATGTGCGGAACTGAACAAACAGATCAACGGCATATCTCCGGAGGCCCTTGACCTTCTGGTCAAGCATACCTGGCCCGGAAATTTAAGAGAGCTCAAAAACGTGGTCAGGAGGGCGGTCCTGCTCTCAGGCGGTGATACCATACGGAGAGACGATATCGATATTGCCACCTGCGCACATCATAAGGATAAGGCAGGCCAGTCCGTCCTCCCTGCCATGGGGAAACTGAGGGATGTTCTGAAGAGCGCCGAACAGAGGGCGATAGCAGATGCCCTGAGATTTACGGGCTTCAACAAAAGCAAAACAGCTGAACTGCTGGATACAAGCTATACGAATCTTCTCGCCAAGATCAAGGAATACGGTATCAACGTCCCGGAGAAGAACGACTGACAGTAAAAGGCCGGACCTATACAAAGTTTGGATAGTCCTATCCAGAGTTTGTATAGGTATTTTCATTCATATCCTATCTCCTCAGATCCCATAATCATTAAAATCAATGAGTTGTAGAATCCAGTTAACTGGCATTCAGCTTGCATATATAATGTAGCAGTATATGCGGAGGGTATTTGTAAAAAAGGTGACGGGCCGTTCGGGGCGGCCCAGCCTTGCTGAACCGGGAATTTCTGTTCCCAGATTTCCGGGGATGATCGTTAGCTGTAAGGCGTATGAAAGGCCTTCAGCCGGAAGCGGAAGGCTTACGCTCAGAAAAAGGATGTTTGCCTTAGACGGCAGGAACGGCAGGATGAACCGGCGGGTCAGGATAAGATCTCTGCTCTCCGGGAGAGAGCAGGAAGTGCTTTCCTGGCTGCATGAAGGGAAGACCTCCTGGGACATAGCGATGATACTGAATATTACCGAAAGGACAGTCAATTATCACGTTGGCAACATTATGCAGAAACTCGACGTCAGCAGCAGGGTCCATGCAGTTTCGGAAGCGGGTGGTCGAACGATCGGAGGCCCAGGACATGATGACAGAGATATCTAAGGACTGCACCCTTCTGCTTATAGAAGACAATGATGTGGTCAGAAATATGTTGCGGGATATGCTGGAGAGTTCAGGGTATACGGTTATTGAGGCGGTTGACGGTGAGGACGGCATTCATGCATTTAAGAATAACCTGCACTGTATTGAGCTGATCATCTCGGACGTCCTTATGCCGAAAAAGAACGGCAAACAGGTATATGACGCGGTCCGCAGTATCAAGGAGGACGTAAAGATCCTGTTCATGAGCGGCTATTCTGTCGATGTGCTCGACAACAGCATCCTTGAGGACGGAAGGTCGGACTTCATACGGAAGCCGTTAAGGCCGGTCGAACTTTTTACGAAGATAGACGGAATGCTGGCAATGTGATATAAGTAGAGTAAAGCGGTTTGGGCTGGGATGGCAGGAAGTTCAGGGATTTTTTTCGGATAAGTTTCTGGGGACCGGGGAGGGATCGGTAAGATAAGGAATTCCTGACGCCTGCCATTCGGGGGCTTTTAAGCCGCAACGGACGTTCTTCACCGTAACCTGCAGTACTCTCACGATCAGGATAGCTCCCCGCCTCCTTCAAGCTAACGACAACACGCCGGAGAGTATTCCGCCTCTTTACCTCTCGTTTCCCTTATCTTTTATCTTGACGGTCCCGGGAAAAAAGTGTATAAGTATGTAAGCTGTAAAATAGACCCAGGGGAGGTTTCATGGATATTGTAAAGACGTATAAGGAAAGCATTGATGTCGCAAAGACAAATCCGCTTATTTTGGCGCCGTTGGTCGCCGTGGGGCTCGTCATGGCAGTTCTTTCGTTAGTACTGGTGGGAGGGTTTGCCAGGTCTGCCGGAATGATGGGCGGCATGGGCTCACCTGCCGGTGCGGTCGGGGCAATGGCCGGCGCCGTATTCTTTGCCGCGATCCTTGGTGTTGTGGGTATGGTCCTGTACTTTTTTGCCCATGGCATGACCGTCGGCATGGCCAATGAGGCCATTGAGACAGGGACAACGTCGCTGGGCGGAGGCATATCGGTTGTCACGAGCCGGCTTCCTCAATTGATCGTGGCAGCGTTGATCGTCGGGCTGGCTGTCGGGATAGGCATGCTGCTTCTGGTGATCCCCGGCATCGTAGCCGCCTTTTTCCTGGCCTTTACCTTTCCGCTGGTCATAATCGAGAACATGCCTGCTGTTGATGCGGTGAAGAAGAGCATAGAGATCGTGAAGGCGAACCTTAATGATGTCGTCATCATGTTTCTCATTGCCATTGTGATCGGCGTTGTTTCAGCGATCGTCGGCGGGCTGCTGAGGTTCATCCCTGTCGTGGGTCCGCTTGCTGCCAGCATTATCAACGGGATCTTCGGCGGGTATGTTACGATCGTGGTCGTCAAGGTCTTTATCGAGATCGCCCGAAAGTCAAAGGGCACGCCTGCAGAGGCGAATCCATAGTCTTTGTCATTCCATAACGAAAGGAGGTGATCCTGAATGAGATACGCCAAGATCATGATGATCAGTCTGATGGCCTTCTGCATGGTCTCTGCTGTTGCCTTCGCGAAGCACCATACACCTGAGGACCGCGGAAAGATCCTTTTCAACGATGCAAAATTTGCGGGTGGTTCGAAGGCCTGCAACTCCTGCCATGCTGACGGCAAGGGGCTGGAGAATGCCGCTGACAAAAAAGAGTTCAAGGTAGCAGGCAAGACCCAGAAGAGTCTTGAAGAGGCGGTGAACGCCTGCATCGTCAATGCGAACAAGGGTAAGGCGATAGACGCAAAATCCGATCAGATGAAGGAGATGGTCGCCTATATCAAGTCCCTCAAGAAGGGCAAGGCAACCAAGCCGGCTGCCGGTTATTGATCATACAGAATTGCCGGGGGAGTTGAAAAACTCCCCCTTTTTTTGTCCGCAGGACAGGAAATATTTCCGGTCGTTCTGTTAAACTATCCGATAAGCCGGGATAGCACAGCTGGTAGTGCAGCCGATTCGTAATCGGCAGGTCGACGGTTCGAATCCGTTTCCTGGCTCCATTAAAACATAAGGGTTTCAGAGAGTTTCGGCTCTTTGGAACCCTTTTTGCTTTTATAATAACTCACCCCTTTTCCCCTGACAGCATCTTCTTTGTCGCGAGGGACTCATAATAGTAGCGGACTGTGCTAAGGTATAAAGGTAACGTGGTTCTTCTAACGCAGACGGGATGCAGGAAAGGGTCAGGAAAAATGGAATGTGACAGGAAGATACAGTGCTGGACTTACCATAACTGCGGTCATGGGAAGGATTCGTTATGCCCTGCGGTTGATCAGAAGGCAGGCAGGTCCTGCTGGCTCGTGTCAAAGACCTTATGCGGGGGAAAGGTACACGGCACACATACGGAAAGGATCAAATCATGTGAAGGCTGTGGTTTTTACATCTTTATCCACCTCTCCAGACAACCGGAGGAAAGACCTGTCCTCACTGCTGCAAGACAGACGAGAGTGCTTCGCAGCAATCTGCCTCGCTGCTGATACGGTCTGAAGCTGCACGGGTGGGTCTCTTGCGTTTCGGCATATGCCGGTGCAGGCCGCCTTTGGCTCCAGAGGCTGCAAAAAGCTGTTTTTCTATTGACTTACCGTCTTTATCCATGTTAAAGTACGTATGAAGTTTCAGAGGTTTTTGAACTGGTAGGGCCACAAAGACTTTTAGCTTTGTGGCCCTTTTTTATTGAAATGACGGCTTCTGGAACTCAGTTTTATGTAAGGAGGTAAAAAAATGGCTAACGGAACAGTTAAGTGGTTCAATGAATCAAAGGGTTTTGGCTTTATCACCAGCGAAGACGGCACTGATGTATTTGTGCACTATTCTTCCATCCAGAGCAACGGGTTCAAATCTCTTGCCGAGGGTGACGCAGTCAGCTTTGATACTGAAAAGGGCCCCAAAGGCCCTAAGGCAATCAACGTTGTAAAGGTCTAGAGGATGTAACATTCCCCCTGTGAAAGCAGGGGGATTTTTTTGGGGGTTACGTGGCAAACAGACATAAGCATGCCGCAAAGATGGAGTTAAAAAAACAGACCAAGACAGCAGCCGGTCTTGTTTCCGAGCGATTTCCGGAGATCTCGGACATTGTCGTTCATATGACCTATTTTCAGAAGGGTGCTAATATCGTGCTCATGGTCAGGACGGTCAATATCTTCCCAACCTCGTTCGCCTATTTCAACATGGATTGTATGATAAAGGGCTGTGACGGAGGCGGGTTTGACCTGACCGAGGCTGTTGCAGCCATGGCAAAAAGCCGCAAGAAGGTGAAAAAAGGCACCATCGCCTGCTGCGGTACTATCGACTCCCTTCCCGCTGACCATGCCAGCATTGAGTACGAGATCGTCATTCAGTACGTCTGACCGGTCACAGAAAAGGCCGACCGTATCGGTATCTTCCCGTTTTTCTTGTCTTTAACTGTCGGCACCCCGTCAAACTGTAATTTGACTTTCAGCATTTTCTGTACTACAGTGTAATCAACGTATGAGCATGGTGCTCAGACGCGGGGATGCGTTTAACTGAACAGGGGGATGCTGATATGGATGAACAGGCAACGGGCGGTCATGGGGTCCTGATCTGCGAGGACATCCTGAAGACCCAATTCGAGTATTCTCCTGATATAATCATCATCGTCGACCGGGACCTCAGGATAGTCCGTATCAACCGGCCCCCTCATCCTGGCTTAAGCAGTGAAACCCTTGTCGGCACTGATGCCGTCCTTCAGCTCCCCGGGGAATGCAGGGAAGAAGGGCAGAGGCTCCTCAGGGCATGTTTTGAGGCCGGGCTTGCCGGTTCTATTGAGCATGCGGTGCCTGATGACGGCTGGCGGCACTCCAGGATCGTTCCCCTGAAGCATGGGGATGTCACCTCCCATGCCATGATCATCTGTTCTGATGTCACCGAAAGGAAAAAGGCGGAAGATGCGCTGAGGGAGAGTGAAAAGAAGCTCAGAGACATCACCTCGCATATGGGGGAGGCCCTCTATGTGCTGGATGCTGAGGGCCATATCAGTTTCATGAATCCGGTGGCAGAGAAGCTCCTTGGCTGGAGCATGCAGGAAATGGCAGGCAAGAATGCCCATGACCTGTTCCATAACTGCAATCCGGACGGCTCCCGCCTGCCGTTTGAGGACTGCCCGATACGGAAGGTCCTCGACAATGGCAGGCAGTTCGTCTCTTCCGACGAGGTTTTCGTCAGAAAGGACGGCACCGTCTTCCCCGTCTCTGTTATCGCCAGCCCGATCACCGAAGACGGAAAGATCGCAGCGACCGTGACGGCCTTCAGGGACATTACCGACATGAAACGGCTTGAACAGGAGCTCTCGAAGGTACAGAAGCTTGAATCTGTCGGGGTGCTCGCCGGCGGTATTGCCCATGATTTCAATAATCTTCTCCAGGCGATACTAGGACATATCTCCATGGCCTCTATGTCCATATCATCCAATAATCAGGCGTATGGCCAGCTGCGGAAGGCAGAAGAGGCGATTGAAATGGCCAGGGACCTGAGCTTCCGCCTGCTGACCTTCTCAAAAGGGGGAGAGCCTCTTAAGCAGGTGACCAGCATAGCCGAAATGATCAGACAGACCGTCACCCTTTCGCTGAGCGGTGCAAACGTTGCCGCGGAGTTTTCACTGCCTGACGATCTGCATCTCGTTGAGGTGGACGAAGGCCAGATCCGCCAGGTGTTGAGCAACCTGACGCTCAATGCAAAGGAGGCGATGCCTGACGGAGGCACCCTGACCATTGAGGCTGAGAATGTCCAGCTTCATGGACGGGAAGGGCTGCCGGTGCGTGAAGGGGCCTATCTGCATATCGTCCTGCGGGACAGCGGCCGGGGCATTGAACCCGAGACCCTGCAGCGGATCTTCGACCCTTATTTCAGCACAAAGAAAATGGGAGCGGAAAAAGGAATGGGGCTCGGGCTTTCGATCTGCCATTCCATCATGAAGAAGCATGGGGGGGTTATCACGGCAGAGTCGGTATATGGCCGGGGATCGGCATTCCATCTGTATCTGCCTGCGGCCTTTGAAGCAGAAGGCAGCAGGCCGGGTCCGAAAAGAACGGCGGCCCGCAAAAAGATCCTCTTTATGGATGATGACCCGCGCGTCAGATATATTGTGATCGAGATCATCAAACATTTTGGCTATGATGTGGAGATCGCGGAAAAGGGAGAGGAGGCTGTTGAGCTATATAGAAAGGCCTTGACCGCGGATTCAGCCTTCGATGCCGTGATCCTCGATCTGACGGTTCCGGGGGGCATGGGAGGTGACGTGACGATGAACAAGCTCAGGGAGATAGACCCCGGGGCCAGAGGCATCATATCGAGCGGCTATGCCGATTCCCCGGTCATGAAGGACTTCATGGCATATGGCTTTTCGGGGGCTATCGCGAAACCGTATAAGATCGATGAACTGCGGGAGGCGCTGCATAAACTGCTCTATGACTGAGGCCGGCGAACCCTGTCCTTTTTAGAGAACATGGCGGCCTAGTTATGACATGTCTGTCATCGGCCCTTCCTGAAAAATGATCTCCGCATCTCATGCTTCAATCCGAACGCGGTCACCTTTTCGTAATCCGCTGTCCTGCGGCTGATCTCCCCTGCCCACTCTTCCCCGAGCTTTTCGGTCTCCTGCCTCAGATATGACTCAACCGTCCGTTCAATGTCCATGCCTTCCTGATAATCGAATATGAGATAGGTTATCTCCCTGATGCTGCCGGATACCTTTTCCCTCCTCTCCTGGTCCCGGATAATGCTCACCAGGTCACGGGTCTGGGCGACCAGGCGTGAAAGGTACTGGCCCCAGAGGTCTTTTTCAACAGGGGTCAGGGAGGTGTCGTCGATCAGGGCAGGCAGGGTGATCCGGATGTTGTCCGTGAAGGCGATGTCATAGATCTCCAGTGCAGCATGGATCTTTGAACGCTCCTCGTCGACTGCCGTGGTGAGCCTGAACTGGTATGAGAGACCCAGCTGCCATTCATTGTTATACGGCCTGCGCCCGGACCTGTCCTTAGTGAACGGGCCATTATCATTCGTCGCTTTTACGATCTCGGCAAAGGTCCTGCCGGCAACAGGATAGAATTCATAGCCGGCTCCCTGGACCAGTTCAATGCCCTCGGGGAGGGCATACCCGGAGGGCTTTGCTGCACCGTGAGCCACAGGCATTGCCGTGCCGCCGCGAAGCATCTTCCCGCTGCTGTCAAAGAACTGGTCTATGCCTGAATAGGCGGGGCTGAAGGCAAGCAGCAGCAGGATGACCGACCAGAGAACAGGGCGTTTGAAGTTCATCAATTAAGGATACAATGCTTTTTGCGGTAAAGCAACAAACAGCCCAGCATAGAGCACAGAGCATAGAGCATAGAGCATAGAGCATAGGCCGGGAAAAACCTGCATTAAACTTCGTGAACTTAGAACGTAGAACTTAGAACAATACGATAAGGCGGGGTGGAGTATTCGAACGGGTTCTTTTACCGATATTCCGACAGAAGGGTTTGGTGGGATAAAGAGGTAAAAGCCTCGGAGGTCGATTAGACCGAGAATGAGAGAGAATACTCCACCCCGTCTTATCTGCACTAGTCACCATTTGTGTTGACAGTCGGTCTTCCGGTTAAGGACTTCGACTGCTAGGCCGCTGGTTCCATCACCTCCTTATCATAAACATATTGCTGGTAGAGTTCCAGTCCTTCT
>SCQH01000051.1 GCA_004321925.1 Nitrospirota bacterium
ATTGCCAAGCGTGTTCGCGAGGCCATGATGAAGAAGGACAAAGGACCGATCCAGGAAATTGCCCTGGTCCAGGCAAAGCAGGGCGCGTCGATCATCGATGCCAATATCGGGCCTGCTGAGGACGGCGGCGAGGACCTTATGCAGTGGATGGTCACGTCCATTCAGGAGGTCGTGCAGCTGCCTGTCTGTCTCGATACCACGAATGCCAGCGCCATTGAGGCCGGGCTCAAGGTGCATAATAATGAATGGGGAAGGGCCCTTATCAATTCCACCTCGAACGATCCCGAAAGATTTCCGATACTTGAGCTCGGGGCCAAATATAACGCCCAGGTCATCGGCCTTACCGTCGGCAAGGGCGGGCTGCCTGCAGACGCGGAAGAGCGCTGCGCAATAGCTGCAGAGATCATGGGCAGGGCCATGGAGTATGGTGTTCCGCTCGAAGATATCTTTCTTGATCCCCTGGTCCTCCAGATCGCGACGTCCCAGGACCATGCACGGCATGTGATCAAGGCCATAAGCATGTTCCAGGAGATGAACGATCCGCCGATGAAGACCGTGGTCGGGCTGAGCAATATCTCAAACGGATGTCCGAAGGCCCTTCGCCCTATCCTCAATAAATACTATTACCTGCTGCTGGCTGAAGCAGGCTTGTCCGCTGCCATCGCCGATGCCCACGAGATGGCAGAGGCCGAACAGGAGAAGGCCCTCTTTGCCGAGGTTGCAGCCGGGAGGCAGATAGCTGATCCGAAGAAACAGGCCGAGATGAGCAAGACCCTTGATGTGATGATGGGCAGGACGCTGTACGCCCACTCATATCTGGAGATGTAGGAAAGAGCGATCAATTTATTGATTCATAATTAAGGAGGAATTATATGGCTTTTACACCACCGAAAGAAACATACGCAGGCAAGGTTTATTCCGTAGCGATCGGGACCGGAGACAAGGCCCTCACCATAGGAGGAGAGAACGTTCTCTCTTTCCATTCATTTGAAGGAGATACACCGAACCGTCCCCTTATAGCCATGGAGATACAGGATGTTCCGCCGGCAGACTGGCCCGAAAATGTCAGAAAGGTCTTCGACGGCGTCTCTGACGACCCGGTCAAGTGGGCGCGGTATTGCCAGGATGAGCTTAAGGCGAAGGCCATTGCGGTCCGGCTGATCGGCACCCACCCGGACAGGGAGAACCGTTCACCCGAGGATGCGGTAAAGACCGTGAAAGACCTGCTGGCAGCCCTTACGGTCCCGCTGATCATACTCGGGAGCAACCATGCCGAGAAGGACACTGCAGTGCTCGTTGCCGTTGCCGAGGCCGCCAAGGACAGGAACTGCATCATCGGCAAGGCTCAGGAGGCGAACTACAAAACGATCGCCGCTGCTGCCATGGCCAATAACCACAAGCTGATAGCCATGTCCGAACTGGACATCAACCTTTCCAAACAGCTCAATATCCTGATCACCCAGATGGGCTTTGACAAGGAAAAGATCATCACCGACCCGATGTGCTCTGCCCTCGGATACGGCCTTGAATATACGTATTCGGTCATGGAGCGGATCCGGCTTGCAGCCCTTACCCAGAACGACCAGACCATGCAGCAGCCCCTTCTCGGGGACGTTGGCCTGTATGTCTGGAAGGTGAAGGAGACTCAGGCGCCTGAGTCCGATCTGCCGTCCTGGGGACCTGCCGAAGAGCGGGGCATCCTCTGGGAGGCCGAGACAGCGACCGCACTGCTGATAGCCGGCGCGGAGCTTATCATCATGAGGCACCCCCGGGCTGCCGCGGCCGTTGAAAAAGTAATTGAAGAACTTGTTTAAGGAGGAATGAATAATGGCTTTATCAGGCGTTGAAATATTCAAGTTATTACCCAAGACCAACTGCAAGAAATGCGGCCATCCGACCTGTCTTGCCTTTGCCATGAAACTGGCCCAGAGGCAGGCGACCCTTGACCTTTGCCCCGATGTCTCAGAGGAGGCAAAAAAGATCCTCGGGGAGGCATCTGCTCCGCCCATCAGGCCGATCACGATCGGCGCCGGCGACAAGGCGGTCAAGATGGGGGAAGAGACCGTGCTCTTCCGGCATGATAAGAAATTCGTCAATCCCTGCGTCTTTGCCGTTGAGGTTAAGGACACCTCGACCGAGGGAGACATCGCCGCCGTCTGCGAGCAGGTCATGAAATCAGAGATCGACCGGGTCGGTCAGAAGCTCAGGATCGATGCGATCGTGATCTCAAATGTCTCCGGAGACGCATCAAAGCTCGAGGCTGCTGCAAAGACCGTCGCTGCCAAGGCAGCCCCGGTCCCGGTCATCATCAATACGACCAACCCGCAGGCAGCAGAGGCCGCGGTCAAGCTCTTTGCGGGCAAGAAACCGGTCATCTACGGGGCCAACAGCTCCAACATCGAAGCGATGGCGGCCGTAGCGAAGGACAGCAAGGCGAGCCTCGGGATAATCGCGGCCGACCTTGATGAACTCGCCGGTCTCACCGAGAAGGTCAAGGCCCTCGGCGTAGAGGATATCGTCATGGACTCCGGGGCAAAGACCGCAAAGGAGATCATTGCGAACAATACGCTTATCAGGAGGGCAGCGATAAAGAAGAACTTCAAGCCCTTCGGCTACCCGGTAATCAATTTTGTCCAGCGCGACGACAGCATGCTTGAGGCCCTGCTGGCGACGGTCTGCGTGGCAAAATACTCTTCGATCGTCGTGCTCAGCAGTGTGGAGAAATGGAAGAACCTTGCCCTCTTTACCCTGAGGCAGAACATCTATACCGACCCGCAGGTCCCGATGCAGGTCGAGCAGAAGATCTACTCCCTGGGAGATGTCAAGCCGGAGTCACCGCTTTTCATCACGACGAACTTCTCGCTCACCTACTTTATCGTGTCCGGTGAGATCGAGAACAGCAAGGTCCCCTCAAGACTGGCTGTCATGGATTCGGAAGGCCTGTCGGTCCTTACTGCCTGGGCAGCCGGCAAGTTCACGGCCACCAAGATCGCCCAGTTCATCAACGACAGCGGGATCGAAAAAGAGGTCGCCAACAAGGAGCTTATCATCCCCGGGTATGTTGCGATCCTGAGCGGATCGATCGAGGAGAAGCTTCCCGGATGGAAGATCACGGTTGGACCGCGTGAGGCAAACGCCATTCCGACGTTCCTGAAATCAAGGGCGTAACATTAAAGAACATTAATTTGATATAAATATAGCAAATAGTTTATAAATAATACAGGATTGGTGCGTGCACATAATTAATCCCAACGAGGAAGAGGAGGTAAGATGTCTAAGTTAATTGCCACAGCAGCTATCAAAGGGGCTCAGACGCTTGTGAAACAGGCAGACGAGATGCTTCAGAAAACGATCGCGGAAAAAGGTAAGGACTATGTCTTTGAATTCCCTGACACTGCATTCCACCTGCCGATGATCCTTGCGATGACCGGGTTCCAGGTCAAGACCCTCGGCGACATGATCGTCGGCCTTGGCTTTGCGAAAGAGCTTCTGCATGACGTGCCTGAAGACCATATATGGAAACCCTATCTCGGAGAAGCGCTTGACTCGGGAATGGCGACGCTCTTTGCCGAGGAGATAATCCTTGC